>WRML01000333.1 GCA_009777165.1 Kiritimatiellota bacterium | reverse complement strand
CTCCCCCACATCCGCCCCCCCGCCCGGCAACGGGGACTAAAGCCGCCCCCCCCCCCCCAGGCAACGGTTGAGCAAACCGAACGTCCAGAAGAACCCCCCCATCAGCCAGAAGTACCCCATGTGCCCCGCCGAGAACAGCGTGAACGTGTAGCCCGACAGCGCGAGGAACAGCCCCCCCCCGCAAGCCGCCAGCGCGTCAACTTTCAGCGTCCTGAAATAATAGACACCCGACAACGCGAACAGCAGCGTCGCGGCCATGTACCGCACCTCATGCAATGCGACCGGGGCGAACAGGTTGCCGAGGATAAACGGCGTGAACGCGGTCTTCCCCGACAACAGCGGCTCCAGCATCGCGACGAAATGGTTCCGCGCGTAAAACGGCGCGTCGTCCGGCGACGGGATCACCATCCACGGCGAAAAGACCTTCGCGAAGACCACGACCATCGCGGCGAAAAACACCACGCCGAAAAACACCAGCGCCCTGTTTTGCAAAAACCAGCCCCTCGCCTTTTTTGAAGCATCCGTTTGTCTCATAACATCCTGTCTGTCCAATTCGGGTTGCAGAAAGCGGAACAGTATACGCTTTCTTGCGCCGACCCGCAATCCTTAACTCAAGGGGCAGGTCCCCAGGGCGCAGGTGATTTTTTTTGATTTTTTTGCTCCCAAAGAGGATGTGATTCCGATATAGTATCTCACTTTTAAAACGATGAGAGGGCAGGCAATGGCTGAGGCGAAATTAAACCATAATTATGCGATACGTTTGGGGTGTGTGGGCATGGCGATGATCGGGATTTGCGTATGGTCGCTGTACGACGGCATGAAAGGCTGGCCGCAGGCCAACGCGGTCATGGACGATGCCCGCCCGTTGCTGCTCGCCGTGAACCTGACCGCCTCCGCATGGTTGGACAGCGATGATGGCGACGCAAACGCCCTGGACCGCCTCTTCACCGAGGTCGGGCACAAAACGCCGAGCAAGCTGATCCGAAAAATCAGCGAGACCCAATTGCCGAAGGAAAAGGCGAACGACACGAAATCGTTGGAGCAACACGCGCAGCACCTGAAGGCCATCTTCGAGGCCCCCATCTACTCGGAGGGCGACTTGCAGACGCAGTGGTGGCAAGCCGGGGTCGCTGCCCTGCTGGGCGTGCTGGCATGGATAACGGTCGCGCGAAAAATCCCCAAGCGGTTCGTCGCGGACGACAACGGGATGAGCGGCACCGGGTTCGGGGCACAGGTGCTGGCGTACGAAGACATCTCCGAAATCAACTGGGCGAAGTGGGACGAGAAAGGCATCATCGTCCTGACGTTCAAATCGGGCAAAACCGTGAGGCTTGACGGCTGGCACTTCTCCGGCATGACAGGCATCGCCGACGAGATCACGAAACACCGCCCCGACCTCGCGCCGAAAACGTCCAGCCTCCAATAAGGTAGGTTGAGGAATTGCAGGTTAGGGCAGGTTAGGGGGTAGGGGATTAGGGCAGGTGAATTAGGGTGCCTTTTTCCGCTTGTCATGTTTCGCATCTCCTGTATAATGATGTCCAACGTGTGGGATAAATTCAAACAGGAGGCGTGACATGAAAAAGTGTGTGTTTCTCGGTGCGGTGTCAATCGGCATGAGTATGGCGTGTCAGGCGCAGTGGTTCGACCAGCGGTTGAACGACAGCGCCGCGACCAATGCGTTCGGGCAGATGATGGTCTTGTGCGACGACGGCGGGTATCTGGACAATAACCCGATCTACGCGCCCGAACGGGCGTTCGACGGGGACGTCAACACGTTCTACGACGCGAATTGGGCTCAGGGCGCGTGGCTCGGCATCAAGCTGGAGAAACCGAAGATCGTCACGCGCGTCAGCTACACCGGCCGCCAGGGGTGGACGGGGCGCATCGGCGGCACGCTCGTCCAGGGCGCGAACCAGAGCGACTTCTCCGACGCGGTGACGCTCGGCACCCTGAACGTCCCGAACGCGAATGACTGGAACGGCCTCTCGTGGCGCACCGAAAACCTGCCCTCCCCCGCCGCGCTCCAGACCTACACGTTCGTGCGCCTCTACTGCAACGCCGGCGGTTCCTACGGGGGGAATTTCAGCGGGATCGAGTTTTACGGGTGCGACCCGGATGCGGTCTCGGTCCCGCCCGCCGAACCCACCGTCACGCTCAGCGACTGCGTCAACTGGCGCTTCAACCTGCGCTGGGACGGCGATACGGACGCCATGATGTACGAGGTCCAGCGCAAGCTCGACGACGAGCCGGACTTCTCGCCGATCGCCGAGCACTACTACCTCGGTACGGGGCGCAAGGAGTGGTACGACGCCTCCCTGCTGCTCTTCTGCGAGACGCAGTACCGCATCCGCGCGCTCAACCCGATGGGGGCCTCCGGCTGGACCACGCTCACCAACACCCCCCTCAACGCCGCCAGAGGCGCCTGGCTCGGAACCCCCGGCAGTTACAACAACGGCGGCGCGACCGGCGCCGCGGCGTTCGACGGCATCATCTGGACCTCCTTCGACGCGCCCAACGCCTCCGACGGCAACAACGCGTGGACCGGCCTCGACCTGGGGGCCCCCCGCGAGATCGTCGCGCTCCGCTTCCTCCCGCGCTTCGATTACCCGGACCGCATGAACGGGGGGGTGTTCGAGGCGGCGGACAACCCGGACTTCCTCAACGCGACCCTCCTGCACACGGTGGAGGGGACCCCCCCCAACACCGGCGTCACCGAAGCGCCGGTCCCCACGCCCGTCACCGCGCGTTACGTGCGCTACTGCTCGCCCAACGGCGGGTGGGGCAACGTCGCGGAGGCGGAGTTCGTGCTGGCCCCCTCCGCGCCCAACGCGCCCACCGGCCTGCGCGTCGAGAGCGTGAGCATGATGGACACCACCAACGCCGTGCTGACCTGGTCGCTGAGCATCGCCTCCGTCGTCTCCTCCTCCAAAATCTACCGCGCCACGAGCCCGGGGGGGCCCTACACCTGCCTCACCCCGGACGGCGTGTTCGGGCGGACATGGACAGACACGGGCCTCGCCACCGGGACCCTC
>WRML01000332.1 GCA_009777165.1 Kiritimatiellota bacterium | reverse complement strand
GGGGTAGGGGGGGATACAGGGGTCCTGGCGGGGGGGCGAGCCCCCGCGAGGGAAGGCGGCGGCGAGCCGCCGCACTCCAGAGGTTGCGCCCGCCCCGCGCAGGGGGGGATACATGCGTCCTTGCGCGGGGACGAGCCCCCGCGACGGAAAGCGGCGGCAAGCCGCCGCACTCCAGAGGCCGTCCGCCACGCGCAAGACTACGGTCGAGGCCAGCCTGAACCACGGCTAAAAACGTTTCGCAAAAAAAAACTAAAAAAAGATAAAATAACGATTGCACGGCCACCGGGAAAGCGGTATGCTGTCTGTATGTTAAATCGTGTACAAGATTTGTTTGGTCGTCGGTCAGGGCAGGCGATGCTCGAATACCTCGTGGTGTTCGTGGCGTTGATTGCGCTGGTCTCGGTGATGGCCATCTGCCTGTACGCGGTGCGGCAGCAGGCGAACCGGACAATGGTTCTGATCGGGTCGGATTACCCGTGACGGGGAAGGATGGTCATCGGATGACACGAATAGACGCAACTAACCATTCGCGCACATTTGGACAATTCGATGACAAAAAAGAAAAACGGAGGTTAAGATGAAAGCACGTTTCAAACGTCGCAAGGGGCAGACGATGGTGGAGTACATCATTATCGTATGTCTGATCGCAGTCACGTTGATTACGGTATTCGGTTACTTCAGCAGGGCGATCGGCAAGAGAGTCGCGACGGCGACAAGCGCACTCGACGAGCAGGCCGGAAGCGATGCATCGGACGCAGCGGGAAGGATCAGTGGTGACTCAATCCGAAATCTTGATGCGACTGGCGGGTTCGGCGGTAACTAGGCCGTCGCGGCAGCGTTCCGTATCGGGTCAGGCGATGATCGAGTCGGTCATCGTCATCATGGTGTCGTGCCTGTTCTTCTTCGCGATGTTCCAGTATTCGCACCTGCTGTCGGCGAAGCTGGTTCTGGATCACTCGGCGGCGCGCGCGGCGCGCGCGCGGACGGTGGGGCTGAACCACTGGATGGTGGAGAAGAGCGCGAAGGCGGCCGCCATCCCGGTGTCGGGCAAGTGCCTGACGGACCTCACGGCGGACGGGGCGGTGGAGGACACCGGCCTGGCGGCAATCTTGGGCCGCGCCACGCCGGGGCGTGTCTGGAATGCCGCGCTGCGCGCGCCGGCACAGTCGGCGAGGGCGCAGATCGAGTACGCGAGGATTCCCGATTACATGGACAGCCTGAACAGCCCGACCTCGAGCGAGATCCTGGACTATGAGCGCTGGGAGCACATGACGGTGACCGTGGACGAGCCGCTGATCCTCGACGGCTCCATGCCGGGGAAACTGTCGGTGGAGGTCAGCCAGCGCCAGCCGCTGTTTTTCTCGTTCCCCGCGCTGATGCGGGGGGAGCTGCAGCGCTTGCGGGATGGCGATGTCGGGTTTGTGCGCCTGCACGGCAGGTATTCGATCGAGAGCCATTTTCCACTTTACATGGAGGATATGAACTGGTGAGACGGAGGATGTTAGATGGGTCGAGCCTGCCGGGCCAGGCAACGATGGGGTCGGATGGCTCGGCGAATCCTAACGTTGCCCCGGTGTGCCGAAGGCAAGCTGGGCAGGCGATCATCTTCCTGTTGCTGGCGTTCACCGTCCTGGCGTTCTTCCTGATGTTCCAGGTGGACCTGCACCGCATCATCCAGCGCAAGAACCAGGTGCAGAACGCGGGCGACGCGGCGGCACTCGCGACCGCCCGCTGGCAGGCCTCGTCGCTGAACCTCATCGGGGAGCTCAACCTCCTGCATGTGCTGGCGCTCGCGGTCCTGCCGGAGCCCGACACCGCCGCCGTGGACGCGATCACGAACATGCAGGCGCGGCTCAGCTTCACCGGGCCCCTCGCGGCATTCTACGCGGCGCAGGTCGCCGCCAAGAACAACCACATCTATGTGGATCCTGATCTGACCTCGTATTACCAAGGCCACGCGGCGACCATCCGCCACCAGTACGCCGCCCTCCTCAATGCGGACGGCGACCAGTATTTCCCCGAGCCGTGGTCGGGGGCGTGGCAAGAGTACGCGGACATCCTGGACGTCATCTGCGCAGACGGGCTCGCGGCGGGGCCCGACAACGCGCGGTTTTTCTCCGACCCGGGGGGGGGGCATGTCCTGTTCAGAAAGGATTTCTACTATGCGGTCACCGGCATGAACTGGTGCTGGTTCCACTTCAACCAGAAGGGGCTGCTGGAGTCGTACCACTCCTACCACGACTGGCCGCCGATCCCGAACCTCGACGAGCGGGATTACACGAACAGCGAGATTTTCAGCCTGGGCCTGCACCCGCTCACTGAGCGGATGGCGAGGTTGTACCAGACGTCTGAGCTGGTAGACCGCATCGAGGCGGCAAACCTACTCGACCAACTGGTGAACCCGATCGATACCACGAACGTCACGGACTCCGTGGAGACTTGGTATATGTACAACCAGGGGCACTGGGCGGAGTGGGAGGACATTAAGGCCACGGGCGAGATAGTCTTCCCGGCAGCGGGCGAGATCCGCCCGGAGTACGACTACGTCGGGGCTGACGCGGTCCTGCGCGTCTCGGCGCCAGTGGACCGTATCATGCCAGAGGGCGGCAGGCGGCAGAACAGGACACCCTCCTCCTCGGTCGCCAACTGGACCGCGGCATCCAAGCCGTTCGGGTTCCTCGACGACGGCACGGCGAGAATCCGCCCGAACGCCCCGCCCGGGCTCGTCCTGCCCGCGTTCCACAGCGTGCGGCTGATCCCTGCGGACACGGCGTCTAACTCGGATGCCTTCTCCTCGGACATCGAGTGGGTGATCCACCTCAAGGCGCACTTGAGGCCGTACATGGATCTCGGCACGACCGAACCGAACTGCCGCTACTGCAACGCGCTGGTCATGTGGGAGCCGCAGCCGTTCCGGCAGATCGGCATTGACTGGCTCAAAGAGAACAGCAGCAAGTGCCGCCTCCCGTCCGGGGGCGGCGGCGGCGGCGGGGGGGGGGGCCGCCGGGGGCATTGAGAGGAAAAGGGAATGTGGT
>WRML01000331.1 GCA_009777165.1 Kiritimatiellota bacterium | reverse complement strand
ATAGGTGCACCCCGTGCCCCATCGGTCGCACCTGCGCCGATGGGGGCCCCTTTTCCTGCGGACAAGGGGGGGAGGGCGTTTTTCTACCGAGAGACACATCCCTAACGGGATGTCAGAATGGAACACTTTTAAACTGATTTAGCTATAACAACCTTTGTGCCCTCCGTGCCTTTGTGTGAGAAAAAATCCGGTGAAAAAATCCGGTGAAAAAATCCAAAAAAAGTAGTTGCCATGCGTGGGGAGGATTTGGTATTGTATGCGGCCAACGGGTCAATGGCTTTGCCGTCGGCTTGTACGAGTCAGCGGTTTTGACCGTTGTCTTGTGTAGCCCGGCGATTTGGTTATTGGTCTGCGTGGAAGGTAAGGGGAATAGAAAGCCCTAATAAAGTCCTGTCGTAGCGGAAGCGGAAGCGGAAACTTGGCAGGAGGCCGGCCGAATACCCAATAAGTTGGGCTACTTTCACTTTATTGTAGCTTTCTATCCTCCTGCCGCCATCAGATTGGCGGTACTTTTTAAGGTTGTGATGTTATTAAGGAGGGAACGCGGATGCTAAAACTGATGAGGTACGAAGGAATTAACGGAGTGCGGACATTCTTGTCCGCAGAACAATCAATAGGCGGACAGGAAAGTCCGCACTCCGTTCGCGGTTTACGGAAAGTACGGTTTACAGGAAATCTGCCCTTGCGGGACAAGGGCGTTTTTGAGAAAATAAGTATCGTGAAATTTTTGGTTTTCATTTTATCGGCTGTGTCCGGCACCGCTCTGGCGGCGAGGGTAAGCACGGTCGTGGAGGCCCCGCTCCCGGCGGTCTTCGGGGATGGGGTGTCGTCGCAGGAGGGGGGGATGCCCGACCGGAGTTTGCTGACACCGGGGATTGTGAGGCTGACATTCTCCGTCGCCAACGCGGCGGCGACGAACTCCGCCGTGGCATCGTTCGGCGAGGCCGGGCTGGACGGCGGGCGGATGAGCCTCGCAAGCACGCGGTTCGCCCTCGTGTATGACGGCGCACAGTCCGAGTGGCAACTGCGTCACGACGGCTTCAGGCAGCGTCATGCGGCGGCTGTGGGGGGGACATCGTTGACCGCCACGTTGCGGGTTGACCCGTCCTCGGGTGAGCCGAGGAGTGTGGATTTCTCGGACAACGGCGACCCCGTGTGCTTCGGCGAGATGGATTCGACAAACGCGGTCCTTCGCTCGCTCTTCAATTTCTCTGACCTCGGGCTGGTGCGCGTGACCTCGAAGAACGGGGCGGAGGCAACCCTGGCAATCGAATATGTGCAGGAAGGCACGTTGATTATACTTAGGTAAAAACTGGAGGAAAAAAATGAAATTCACAGAGAATAGAAAAACGAAAGTGCTGGTGTTCGCGGCGGTCGTCGCAATCTTCGCGGTCTTGGCAGGAAACGCGGGGAAGAGCCAGCACAGTATACTGCGCGCCTACGAGATGCAGAGGGATGAGATGCTGGCGGCTGGTATCGCGGAAGATGCGCCGGAGTATCAGGTGCTATTACAGCGGATCGAGGCCGCGAGGGCGAGGATCGCCCAGGGGACGAAGGGTTATCTGTCATCGAATAAAACGAATGAAACGAATAAAGGCGTTCGCATAAATTCGTTACATTCGATGACAGCACAAGCTGAGGGTTATCGGTCATCGAATAGAACGAATGAGACGAATAAAGGCGTTCGCGTAAATTCGCATCATTCGATGACAGGAGGACAAACCCCCGGCTGGAATACCGGCCACCCCCTTTCAAAAGGGGGCTCACGCGGTGGCGGGGGCTTGCGCGGCGGGGAAGAGGAGTCGCCGTTCGAGACGTACGGGGACTGGCTCACCGCCCGATTGTTGCGGGGCATGGGGCTGCCGCCGCCGGACCAGTTGAGCGCGGCGAATTACACGAGCGGCCTCATGTGCCTGGGCCCGTCGGCCCCGCCGGAGGGCTGGCACACGAACGCGCCGCCACAGGGCGCGGAGTTCCTGTGGGGGGGGCCGTGGGGCGAGTTCGGGGAGTGCGAGCACTTCCCTGTGGAGGGGATGCGTTTCAAGCTGGGCAACCGCTCGCCGTGGCCGCAGGACGTCTTCGTCACGACGGACGGGATCATCAGCTTCGACGCTCTCATTGACCCCGCCGATGTCCGCGCGATGCCTGACGAAAAAGCGCAGACCTACATGGCCGTCCTTGGCGGCGAGATCAGCTTCTCCCCCGCCGCAGGCTCACGCTTCTGGAAGAGCGTCACGGACGAGGGCTTCACCGTGCGGTGGGAGAACGTGTGCCTCCTGCGCGACACGAGCGCGGTCGCGACGTTCGAGGCGGAGGGCTCTTTCCTCACAGGCGATTTCTGCTACCGGATTGCCCTGTCCCCCGGCTTCGACGTGAATATCCTGACGAACTTCACCGTCGGGGCGCAGTCGGAGGGCATCGGCGAAACCGTGAACGTCCAGAAGATACTGGATTACCTCACCCAGAACAACACGCGCGAGGTGGAGTTGCGGTGGCGTGTCTTCCCTGAACTGAACCCTGACGCGATCGCGGGCGACACCACAGGCAAGCTGCTCACCGATTGGGAGTCCATCACCCTCGGCCTCTCCCCCGTCCTTCGCGACAGCGACGGCGACAATCTCTGGGACATCGACGAGCTGGTGGCGGAGCTTGACGCGAAGAACCCCGACACCACGCTCGCTGGCGCGGTTGACTTCGACAACCCCTCGCCGGATGTCTGGACGGACATGGCCGCGCGTGTCGTGCCGGACGGCCTGACCCTCCTCGACAAGATACACAACCGCCTCCCCCTGTCCGCCCCGTGCGTCACGAACCTGACCCCCCGGGGGGTCCCCGAATGGGTGGAGGTACACCTGTACGGTATCCCCGACCCCGCAAGCTACACCGGTCCCCTCCCCGGGGACGCGGACGGCAAGCACCCGTTCTTCAAGGCCACGGTCACGCTCCACGCCCCCGTCCTCCCCCCCGGCGCCGTGCTCTGGCTCGGCGAGAGCCCCCTTTTGAAAGGGGGTGGCCCCGGAGGGGACGGGGGTTTGTCCCGCC
>WRML01000330.1 GCA_009777165.1 Kiritimatiellota bacterium | reverse complement strand
CCCGGGGTTTTGGCTGGGGGGGGGGGGGCTGGCTGCCGCCACTCGCTTTCGCCGGCCTGGGGGCTAGCAGACACCCCAACATGCGCCCCAGGATCCGCGGCGGCTGCTCGATCACCGCGAACGCGGAACAGGCCTCGATCACCTTGTTGACGACTTGGACGCCCAGCTCCTTGTGCGCATTCTCGCGGCCGCGGTACTGGAGCGTCACCTTGACCTTGAGGCCGGCGGTGATGAACTCCTTGATCTGACGCATCTTGTGGTCGAGATCGTTCGTGTCCACGCTGGCGTGGAACTTGATCTCCTTAATCTGCACCATCTTCTGGTTCTTGCGCGCCTGCTTGCGCTTGATGCTTTCCTCGTAGCGGAACTTGCCGTAGTCCATGATCTTGCACACGGGCGGTTCGGCGTTGGGAGAGACCTCCACGAGGTCAAGCCCCTGCTGGTCCGCAAGGCGCTGCGCCTCGCGGGTCTGCATGATGCCCAGCATCTGTCCGTCAGCATCCAGCACGCGGACATTCGGGACCTTGATTTTGAAGTTTACACGCGTGAACGAAGCGATAATCCACCTCTCATGTTGCGGTCGCTGTGCGACCTTGTTTTTCCTTTTTGTTTAGGCTTTCAACGCAGTGTTGAAAATCTCCTGAAATGCCTCAAGCGACATCGCGCCTTGGTCGCCCGCCTCGCGGCTGCGCACGGAGACGACGCCGGCCTCGGCGTCGCGCCCGCCCACGACGAGCATGAACGGCACCTTGTCCAGTTGTGCGCGGCGGATCTTCGCGCCCAGCTTCTCGTTGTCATCGTCCACGCTCACGCGCACGTCCGCCTCACGCAGCCTGGCCTCGACGCCCCGCGCGTACTCGGTCTGCCCGGACGTGATGGGCAGCACCCGCACCTGCTCCGCCGCGAGCCACAGGGGGAACGCACCGCCGTAATGCTCGATCAGGATGCCGAAGAAACGCTCCAGGCTCCCCAGCAACGCGCGGTGCACCATGTAGGGCTGATGCTCCTTGCCGTCCTCGCCCACATACGTCAGGTCGAAACGCTCGGACATGTTGAAGTCGAACTGCACGGTGCCCAGCTGCCACGGCCGCCCGAGCGCGTCCTTGATCTTCATGTCGATCTTCGGGCCGTAGAAGGCCCCCCCCCCCTCGTCCACGGCATAGGCGATGCCCTCCGCCTCCAGCGCGCTGCGCAGCGACACGGTGGCCTGCTCCCAACGTTCGGAAGGGCCGACCGCCTTCTCGGGGCGCGTCGCGAGATGCGCGGTGATGTCGCTGAACCCGAAGCGGCGCAGGATGCGCAGCGCGAAGGCGACCGTGGCGCGGATCTCGCCCTCGACCTGCTCCGGGGTGCAGAAGATGTGCGCGTCGTCCTGCGTGAAGCCGCGCACGCGCAACAGGCCATGGCGCACGCCCTCCTTCTCGAAGCGATAGACCGTGCCGAGCTCCGCCCAACGCAGGGGCAGGTCACGGTAGGAATACTTGTGCGCCTTGTAAACCTGGATGTGGAACGGGCAGTTCATGGGCTTGACGTAGTACGGCTCGACGGCGGCGTGGTCGCCCTCGCCCACCGGCACCTCCATGGGCGGGAACATCCCGTCGCGGTAGAAGCCCAGGTGCCCCGACGTCTCCCACAGCCGCGCGCGCCCGACATGCGGCGTGAAGAGCATCTCGTAGCCCGCGCGGAAATGCTCCCGGCGCCAGAAATCCTCGATGGCGATGCGGACGCGCGCGCCCTTGGGGTGCCAGTGCGCCAGGCCCGGCCCCACGTCATCACTGATGCTGAACAGGTCCAGCTCGCGCCCCAGCTTGCGGTGGTCGCGCAGCTTCGCCTGTTCGATGCGCGCGAGCGTCGCGTCCAGCGCCTCCTGCGTCCGCTCCACGATCCCGTAGAGGCGCTGGAGCATCGGGTTCTTCTCGTCGCCGCGATAATACGAGCCGGCCACGGACATGATCTTCACCGCGCCGATGTCCGACGTCTTCGCGACATGGGGCCCCCGGCAGAGGTCCATGAAGATGTCGCCGCACACATAGAGCGAGACGGTCTCGCCCTCCGGGATGTCCGCGAGGCGTTCGAGCTTGTAGGGCTGGCTTTCAAACATCTCCCGCGCCGCCTCGCGCGAGACCTCCATGCGCGTGAACGGCAGGCCCTCTTTGATGATGGCCCGCATCTCGGCCTCGATCTTCGGGAAGTCCTCCGGCGCGAGCCGGTGCTCCAAATCAAAATCATAATAGAAGCCCTCCTCCGTCGAGGGGCCGATGTCCAGCTTCAACTCCGGGAACAAGCGGCATACCGCCGCCGCCATCACATGCGCGGCACTATGCCGCATCACCTCCATTGCATCCACGCAACCTCCTGTCTGGCGGACACACAACTGCCCACCAGCGCAATATTAAACACAGGTGATTAGTTTCCCTGATATTGGCGGGATTGTCAAATGGAGTTTTTCGTTTTCCGACTTTTGTTTTCAAAGCTGGATTTCATAAATCAAGCAAATACCAGTCGTCGGGTCTCTGAAGTAGCGAGAACCTTGGTCAGAACTTTGGCTGGCACGGTACCGAATCGAATGGGCTGAAGGCTGAAACCAACTTGGCGCATCTGACGGCATGATCCATTCGCGCTGGTCTTCAGTGAGATTGTTGCGTTTCACGACCTCGTCCCACCAAGCCTGCGTCGGCTTAAACTCGAGATAGATCATGTATTCCTTTGTCCAATGCGCAGACTGCCAATAGTGCGCATGGAACAGTTCCATATCAGCAGGAGGGTTTACCCCTAACCAATGCTTGAATGCTTTGCCAGGGGTAGTTGTCCTCATTTCGGAACAGCCAGCCAACAGAAAAACTGTTAGTAGTACGATAACAAGATTCTTAAAAGAGACGATGTTCATGTGGTTTCCTTAACTCACCTTTTCATTGGGCTTCCATCAGAGGTGTAGAAAATTTTATAGTGAAATCACTTTTAAAGCATACCGTAACAACATCCCGTTAGGGATGTTTCTTTCGGTAGAAGAGAACGCAAAAAAAATCATGGCATCCCCTCGGGATGCCTCTTTTA
>WRML01000329.1 GCA_009777165.1 Kiritimatiellota bacterium | reverse complement strand
TGGGGCACGGGATGCGCCTAAAAGAGGCATCCCGATGGGATGCCATGATTTTTTTTGCGTTCTCTTCTACCGAAAGAAACATCCCTAACGGGATGTTGTCGCGGTACGCTTTTAAAGTGATTTCACTATAGTGCGCTTTTAAAAGCAACCCCGCAAAATCATTTGTGTTTGCGGCTAGGCGTGTGTTGGCGATGGTCAACACGTTAGTCCTATTTTTACCTCCCTGATACCAGAGATTTGTCACATTCGTGTAGAAGTTGGTCTGTGCAAAACCAGTACTTCCGCTTACTACCATCAACATGAATCCAATCAGTAACTTCTTCATCTGTTTTCTCCTTATCCTGTTTACTCTCTCTCTAAAAGAAATCCCGGTATGCCATACTGCGTGTTGATATTAATGGCACCACCGTTCGAGGATGCGCCGCCGCGATGGACAGCAGCATATTGGTCGCCGCCAGCCCGTAACGCTCCAGATCCGCCTCGCCCAGCACCATGCCGTTGGTAGACCAGTCGCACCCGCAGGGGGAGGGCAGGGGACACAGCGCATATCCGTGGATTCCATTGGGCAAACCCTGCTCCTATTTTTCCTCCCAGAAGATGAACTTCCATTTCCCTTTATGCCAGATGGCGTGGAAACCGCCCCATGATTTTCTGTCGCTATAAGACAGTGGGGCAGAACAAGGAATGCCCACGAACAGATTTTTTTTTGCGGGACCTATCTCGCTGTTAAAAAAACTCAGGACGCTCGGCGGATAAAACGTCTGCAGGCGCAAGTCGGATATGATGCCCTGCGCGTCGGCGATAACTTGCGTTGTCGTCCTGCTTGAGTCCAGGAGATAATCGGGCAGGTTTTTCGGCGGAAGCGTGAGGAAGTTCGGCGAGGAGACGAACTCGACGAAGGCATTCGCGGCGGCGAAGGCGAAGGCCTTTTTGTAGGCATCACTCAGGTCTTTCGGGATCTGCAGGGCAATTCCGGATGTCCCGTTGGAGACGATGTTTCTCGGGAAATCAATGTCCTCCGGGTAATGGGGACAACTTGTACCAATGTAAAGATATCCGGCAACATCCTCATAACCGCCTAAATCCAATGTGCCAGCCTTCCCCCATTCCGACAGGCATACCCGCAGGTCAGCCACGATGTCGGACTTCGTCTTCGGCGAAAGTTTTGTGTCAACGAACACGACATCCAGAGCATTCGAGTTTGCGCCATAATACACGACGTTGCTCTGTCCAGCGCAATGAAAAGCGCTGAACATAGCGGTAATAGCAAAGACGACTGATTTTGTGTTCATTCCTCTTTTTCCTGCCAGATGCAGAACTTCCATTTCCCCTTGTGCCAGATGGCGGGGAAATAACCCCATTCTTTGTGGCCACCATCGGAAATGGGACTTGAACAGGGAATATGCATCCACAAGTTTTTCTTGGCGGGACCTATCGAGCTATAGCCAAACCCTAGGACGCTCGGCGGATAATATGTCTGATGGCGCAGTTGGGAGATGATCTCCTGCGCGTCGGCAATGACCTCTTTTTCCGTCATGTCGTTTCGCAGGATAAAATTGGGCGCAACTTTCGGTGGGATGTTGGGGAAATTCGTCGAGGCGACGAACGTGACGAAAGCGTTCGCCGCCGCGAACTTAAACGCATTGGTGTAGGTATCGCTCAGGTCTTTCGGGATTTGCAGGGCAATTCCGGCAGTCCCGTTTGAGACGATGTTTCTCGGGAATTCGACCTCTTCAGGATAATAGGGACAGGTTTTTGCATTACGCAGATAACCGACAGAGTCATCGTTATCCCTCAAATGTAATTCACATCCCTTCCCCCATTCCAACAGGCATATCCGCAGGTCTGTGATGATTGCGGACTGTGTTTTCTGCGAGAGATTTGTGTCAACGAACACGACATTGAGGGTATTGGAGTTAATCCCGTAAAAGACAGTATTGCTCTGCCCAAAACAACACGCTGAATGAAAGGCGGTTGTACTAAACATTGTGAAAAAGATAACTGACTTTGTGTTCATCACTGGTTTCCTCCGTGTGGAAGCACAGGGCGTTTCTCCATGTACTTCTTTGTGTAATCGCCCATGTAGATACAGGGGCGTGTGAGAGTGATAGGCGCATCCTCTAATCCAAAAGTTTTTTTTGAACTCACGGAATGCACGGGATTCCCGTCAAGCTGAAGGGCGCGGATGTACGGGTAAACGTCTTGGTTCCTATGGTTCGAGTTCCAATAGAGGGAATTCTTCGCACTGTAAGGAGCCCACAAGTCCGCTGTCCCTGCCGCGATAGGTGCTGTGATTAAATTGCCTTGGGCGTCGTACATCGCCTGGTGACCGGGGCCGGGGTCGGTCGGCACGGGGTGTGAGCGCATCTCGTACTTCGCGTCGTGGTGCATGAACGAGCTGATTTTGCTGGGCGGGTGCCAGAGCGTGCCGTCCAGGTTCATCGCGGCGACGTTCAGGTTTGTCGAGACGGTGCCGAACCAGTTTGTCGTGACCTTCAGGGGGATAGAGGAAAACGGCACGGGCAGGCCGGCGGTCCAGTTGTTGTTGGGGTTCCGAGCGATCCAGCCGTTGTGTTCTGCCAGCGTGTCGGTCGAGTTGACGACGACCCAGATCTTATCGAACACCTCGTTGTTGCGCGGCCGGTAGCGCAGCTTGACGAGGCAGATGTCGGGTTTCATGTCAGCTGGGTTATCTCCGAACACCAGCTCGCCATTTTTGACGGTGAGCTTGCTGCTCGTGAAGAACAGGTCGTTCGAGAACGAGAGGTAGTTGGGGTCGAGCAGGGAGAAGAGGTTCAGCTTGCTGCCCTTTTCCCACACCACGCCGGCGCAGTGCTCGGTCGTGTTCGCGTCGATGTCACTGGTCGGGATACGGGGCCAGATGCTGCGGGTCTTGTTGGTCGGGTTGCCGTGGTCGAAGCCGACCCACACGGCGGGGGGGATGCCGGTGTTCTCGCACCCGCACCCGATGCCCATGCAGCCCGTGTTGGCGAAGTACGCGGGCGTGTGCCCGGGGATGCGATCCTGCGCGCCCCACACGCCGTGGATCCACCCCCA
>WRML01000328.1 GCA_009777165.1 Kiritimatiellota bacterium | reverse complement strand
TCCCCGGGAAGGTGTTGACCAGGCAGACGGCCGTCTTCATGCCTGTCGGGGGGAACGCGAGTGTGGCGGTGTACGATTGCGCGCCTGAATACAGCAGTTTCGTCGCGTCGTCCCGGACGACCGGGTACGGAGATATCGGGTACACCAGGTTCTGCTGCGAAGCCGCGCCGCCGTCCGACCCTTTGTTTGCGATCGACGCGACATTGAAGATGTTGGGGCCTCCGTAACCGCCCGTGTTCACGCTGCCCAGCGCGATCTGCTCCAGGTCCATCGGGTCGAACCAGACGGAGTAGCCCGGGACGGGCGGGACGGGTGAAGCGGGCAGGGGTGGTGCGGCGGGCAGGGGCGGCGGCGTGAAGGTGCCGCAGGAGAGGTTGCCGGACGGGGGCAGTCGGACCTGGCCGCCCTTGAAGGCAACCACCTCCGTGGCCGCCAAGCCCCCGTGCACCACCAGATCGCCCGTCACCGCCACCGACCGCCCCGGCTCACCGTTCACATACAATAGCTCAATCTCTTCCGGCGGGAGCGCACGGTCATAGATGCGTACCTCGTCGAGCAGACCGTTCCAGCCTTGCCAGTCCCAATATGGGGTCATGTCCCAGTTTTCACAAAAATTTCCGATGCAGAAAACAGCATTGCCAGTGCTGATGGAAACCGCATCGTCCCGGTGGTCCTCTAGTTTCCCGTCAACCCAGAGCTGTGCGTTAGTTCCATCGCGTATCACGACAACATGATGCCACTGCCCGTCACGGTAGTCTTTAAAATACGGCCCACTATAGGCGGTTGACAACCCGTGCCAGCTCGACGGCTCCCCCACCCACCACTCGATGGTACCGTAGGATAGGCTGATGGACCATTCATTGAAGCCCCACCACCATGACGATTTGTCCATAATCCTTGGATAAGAGTTACCCCAGTCGGTTCTGAACCATACGCTGACCGAGTAGGCATTCCACGAGGGGAAATCCGGGAAGGAGGGGAACACAATCCTATTGTTGTCGCCGTCATAGATGTTGGCGAATCGTGCCGCGCCGCCCACGAAACGCCCGGATTTCGTCCAGACGCAGTTGGATACAATCCCGTGATGTCCGTTGCCGCTCGCATCCTCAACGATCCACGGGGGGAGGTAACCCGCGCCCAAGTCCCAGTTCTCCTCGAACGGCAGGTACAGCACCAGCCCCTGCCCGTACCCGTGCTCCACCGCCAGCGCGGGCGCGATTTCCCCGAGCCGCGCGGTGTCGGCCTCCAGCGTCTTCACCTCGATTGTACCCGAGGCGGCGGCGGCCGAGAGGCACGCCGTCAGCGAGAGGAGCGCGAGGATTTCTTTGACAGGATTCACAGGATGGTTGCGGGCGTTTTTCACCACAATGGACACAATGGACTTGTTCCAGAACCCCGCATGGAGGGCGGACGTCCCCGTCCGCCGCACGCCGGCGCCCGGTGGATGGACGCTTTGGCCGCGTGTTTTCCGTTGAAACCGTGTTCGTGCGGCGCACGAGGACGTGCGCCCTCCATCGTCCCCGTCCTCCATGCGGGGTTCTGGAACAAGTCTAATGGATGTCACAACGGGCACAAGGGCAGTGATGCCGTTTTTGACAGGATTTTCAGGATTTATTTTCATCGGTTCTCCTTTAGCGCCCGTCAGGGCGTACTCGTGAAACTCCCCTGCTTGAGGTCGCCGGACGGCTGCAGCCAACGCGCGCCGCCGAGGAAGTTGACCGCCCCCGTGACCGTCAGGCCGCCGCCGACGGTCAGGTCGCCGGACGCCGCGACAGATGTCCCGAGGGGGGGCAGTATCAGCAGCCCGTCCTCGTAGAGCCGTTGAATCTCCTCCGCGCCAAGCGCGCAGTTGTAGATCCGCACCTCGTCGATCAGCCCGATCCAATTCAAGGGAGAGTACGGGCTTTGATAGTTCGAGATGTTCCCGACGCAGAAGGGGGAGGTGCCAAGGCTGACGGGGAACATGCCGTCCATGGTGCCTTTCAAAGTGCCGTCCGTCCAGAGCTGTCCCTCAGCCCCGTCCCGGACGAAGACAAGGTGGTGCCACTGGCCGTCCAGGTAGTTTGTGTATGGGATCCACAGGTCGGTATATGCCGACTGACTGATAAGGAAAACATAGAGGTAATCATAATAAACCGCCACAGAAAGCCCGTCTTCATGACCGCCCAATGCGGTGTCGAACAGTGTACAGATGTTGTATTGCCCCTCGGCGGCGTACTTGAACCAGACGCTGACGCTGTAGGCGTCCCACATCGTGAAGTCCGGCACGGTCCCGACCGTGACCCTGCTTTCCCACGCGTTCGCCCCTCCCCACGACATCGCCCCGCCGACAAACCTCCCCTCATTCGTCCAGGCGCAGTTGAACACCGTGCCTTTGTACCTGTTACCGCTCGTATCATAAACCTCCCCCCCCATGTCCGTCGCGAAGGAGAGATTCAGCTCCAGCCTTTTCGCCGACGGCAGGGGCGTGATCTTCCCGATCTGCGCCGTGTCCGTCCTGAGCGTGCCGACCTCGACTGTCCCTGCGGCGGCGGTGCCCGCGAGGGCGGCCGCTGAAAGCGCAATCATCAAACCTTTCATCACCCAACCTCCTGTTTTCGTTAACTGCCCATTGAACATGATAGCACAGTTTAACCCATCCACTTCCGCCTGTCAAGGTCTTTCAGCGAAGTGCAAAATAAACGCGAAGTGCAAAATAAAAATGAACAAAAAAAATGCGTGCCCTTGCGCAAGGGGGAGTGACCTCTGGAGTGCGGCGGCTCGCCGCCGCTTTCACGCGTGGGGCTCGCCCCACGCGCTGGCGCATATCGAGCATTTAAAGAAATGGTGTGCCCGTTGGACCGGAGTGCGGGTTTACCAACCCGCCCTTGTCCCCGCGCGGGGGGATACAACCATCCGTTGGGGGATACATGCGTCCCTGCGCGGGGGCGAGCCCCCGCGACGGAAAGCGGCGGCGAGCCGCCGCACTCCAGAGGTTGCCCGCCACGCGCAAGGGGGGGGCGTGTGACCCTCCCCACACACAACCGTCCCTGCGCGGGGGCGAGCCCCCGCGACGGAA
>WRML01000327.1 GCA_009777165.1 Kiritimatiellota bacterium | reverse complement strand
ACCATAGCGGCCCCCCCCCCGACGCCCGCCCCCGCGGGGGGGCGAGCCCCCGCGACGAAAGGCGGCGGCGAGCCGCCGCACTCCAGAGGTTGCGCCTTCTCGACACAGGCGCGAGGGCTTTCAGCCTTTGGTGTCAACACGCCCTAGAGTGCCTTCAGGTAATCAATACACTTCTTAGCGCACTCGAACGCGTTCGCAGGGTCGGACTCGTGCTCGACAATGTAGCAGGTGGTCCCACCGATGGTCTCGCTCAGTTCGATCGCCTTCTTGAAATCAACAACCCCCTGCCCGAAAACCGCGCCGTGGGGACCCCCGTGCTCCTTCAGGTGTACCGTCAGCGAGCGCCCGGGGTAACGCTCCATCATGCGGTACGGACGCTCGGGGTCGTTATTGTCGTATGCGTTGCCGATGTCAATCTGATGCACGAACGCCTTGGGCGTGTTGTCGAACAGCACCTCCCACGAGGTCAGGTTGCCGTCCACCTTCTTGAAGTCACCCCCGTGCGCATGGTAGCCCGTGTGCAGCCCCTCCTTCTGGAGTTTCTCGCTCACGCCCGTCAGGAACTCCGCCGTTTTCAGGCAGGCCTCTTTCGTGCCGAGCTGCTCCTCGCCCATACCCGGGATGATGATGTACTTGCACCCGATCGCCTTGTGGAAATCCATCGTCCTCTGGAGATTGTCCGGTTGAAGCGCTCCATAACCTGTGTGTGTGCCGAACGCCTTGAGACCACAGTCGTCGAGCAGTTTTTTCAACTCCGCTGGCTTGTCGCCATAGGGTCCGTATCCGGCGAACTCCACACCCGAGTAACCGAGCTCCGCCGCCTTTTTCACGATGCCGTCGAACCCGTCCTTCGCCTGGTCGCGGAACGAGAACAGCTGAAGGCCCACCGGGATTTTCTTCTGCCCGATCTGCGCTGCCCGAACCCCCAGCACCGTCATCCCCGCGAACGCCACCCCTGCCTTCAAAAATTCACGCCTGTTTCTCATAACCTACATCCTTTCGTTAGTCTCAATGTCTTTCCCCATGTGAAAACATCCGCATCATACTCCATAACCGCGCGCGCCGTCCAGCACAAAAACGCAGCGGAAAATCAATCGTCACGGTGTTTCGACGACCGCGCGGATCTGGAAGAAATGATACCGCATGCCGTCGGCGTTCTCCAGCGTATCGGGGATGCTGGCGGAGAAGCCCCCCGCGCCGTCCTCCGCAAGCGTGACGCCATCCTCCACAAACAGCGCGTCCCACGCCGGGTCGGTCAGCGCGGCTTTCGCCTCCACCGCGTAGCCCAGCACCTCCTCGCCCTGGAGGGTGTCCCACGACAGCACGACCTGCCCGGGCGCGAACCCGACCTTGATGCCCTTGACCAACACGGGCGCCTCCTCGTAGGTCACGTCGTGGTAGGGGGGGTCAGGCGGCGGGATCGGCTCGTAGAGCGCGGTCAGCGTGAGGCCCGCACCCGGGGGGAGCACGATCAGCGTGTTGGGGGCGTTCGTGACGAACCGGTCCCCGAGGCTCGCCGCCGTCGTGACCACGGACCAGCCGGTGAACCGGTACCCGGGCTGGTCCCCCGCCGCCACGGGGATCGCCACGCCCACTGGGACTGTCCGCGCCGTGCCGTCAATGGTCACGCTCACTTCCGCGTAGGTCAGCGCCACGCGGAACCCCACGTCCGACGCTTTCGTGGAGGGGGCGGCCCCCCAGCGCATAAACTGGCTGGACCCGTAATTCCCCGTGTCGGAGATACTCGTCTGGTACGACCCCCCGCGCTGGATGCGCTGAGACCCTGACGTCGCCCCCACGGGGTCAACGATAAAGGCGCCGTTGGGCCCCGGATTACCCGACCTGTCCAGGCACCATTCCTTCACGTTGCCCACCATGTCGAACAGCCCCAGTGCGCCGGGCGGCTTGATGCCGACCACATGGGTCGCGCCGCCGCTGTTTTTGGAGGTCCACCCCGCATCCTCTTCCGTTTGCACGGAGGGCCCCCCTAACCCGTTCTGCAACGTCGCGCGGTTCCACTGCCCCTCCGTGGGCAGGTCGAAGCTCCTTCCCGTGAGGGTCCTCATCTTCCCGATGAAGGAGCCGCTGTCCACCGACGACTGGTCCTGCGGCCACTCCGCCCCCCCCCGGATGTCCGCGTACGAGACCTGCTCCGCCGGGTGGTAGGGATAGTCCAACCCCGTGTAGGTGCTCGGCGGGTACGCCCCCATGAGGGTGTACCACTGCCCCTGCGTCACGGGGAACACGCTGATGTAAAACGGGCTGGAGAACTGCGTGTAGATCATGCGTTGCGAGCTTCCGCTGTACCACATCAGCGGGTGCCAGTCGTCAACCAGTTCCGGGACGACCCGCCGCAGCACCATCTGGCCCTGGCGGTAATTGTAATACGGCGACGAGCCGACGGGGGCGGTGGCGACGTTGGACGTCTCGAAGAGGATACCCCCGGCGGTCAGGTTCACGACCATGAAGTTCTGCGGGGTGGGCGGGAGGGCCGCCTGATAGACCGCGCGCACGGTCATGTCGTTCGTCACGGTGACGGTGGTCAGCCGGGCGGTCACGTTCGCCACGGTCTGCGTGTCGCCCACCCAGCGGGAGAAGACGAACTGGCTGGGGGGGAGGTTGGTGGCGATGGTGACGGTCTCGCCGGGCCGGTAGCGTCCTGACCCCGCGCCCTCCAGCACCGTCAACCTCACGCGCGGGAACACGACCGTCATCGTCGCCACGCGCATAAAATCTTCCGCGATGGGCATGTCCGGCATCTCCTCGCTCACGCCGCACGTCGCCTCGCGCCACGTCTCGAAGGCCCCCCCGCCGGGGTTGCTTGCCGTCACCGTGACCCGCGCGCCCTCGAACAGCCACTTGTCGGCCCCCTCGAACACCGCCGCGTAAACCCCCGACGCGAAGTTCGTGCAGGCGGCCTCCATCACCACCCCGTTCGTCAGCGCCAGCCGCGCCGTCACCGCCGCGCCGTCGGTGGACGCCGCATACCCCAGGCACGCGAAAACGCCCAGCGCCCCCTCCTCCTCCGACCACTCCGCCGCCGCGACGGAGAGGTGGTAG
>WRML01000326.1 GCA_009777165.1 Kiritimatiellota bacterium | reverse complement strand
ATCCGCCAGCTCGACGACCTCCTCGGGCCCCGTCGGGGGCGCGAGCTCCGGCTCCGGCGGCGCGACGGGCAGGACCTCCTCTGCTTGGGGGAGGGGAGCGGTGATCGCCGTATCCGTCGGAAGCACGACCGTCTCCGACTCCGCCGCCCTGCTCTCCGCCGTAATCCTCGCTTGCTTCATCGCCTGCGAATTTGAATAATACATCCACACGATCAGCATCAGCCCCAGCAGGGCGGAAATTATTTTCTCTTGCTTATTCATAAATCCCTTCTCAATTCTTCGGCACGGGGTCATACCCCGACGGCCCGTAGGGGCGGCAACGGAGCAGGCGCCTCACGGTCAACCACACCCCCCTTATCGCGCCGTGCGCCCGCAACGCCTCAACGCAATACGCCGAACACGTCGGCTCGAAACGGCAACAGTCTCCCAACAACGGCGAAAGCGTCACCTTGTACATACGCACAAAAAAAATCAGTACCGCGCACACGACCGTGTTCACACCTGAAAGCAACATTCTCATCCGGTCCCGTCCATGGTCTTGTCCCAAATCTTCGCCCGGCGGCAGGCCCGCTCGAAATCACGCATGACCTCCCGACACGTCTTCCCGCCAATCCCCACCCGTGGGACAAGAATGACGCTGACCCCCGGCTTCAGCCGGTGGCGGCTCAGACGGAACGCCTCACGCAGCAACCGCTTCGCACGGTTACGGTCACATGCGTCACGGATGACCCGCTTGGAGACGACAACACCGACCCTGCGGTCAGAATCCGGTAACTCCGCGACCCACATCGCAAGTGTGTGCCCGTGCGCCGTCCGTTGCTGGTCGAACACCACCCTGTAGAGCGGCGCGGCAAGCCGAGGCAAACGGAACGACACGGGAACGGTTCCCGTTGTCTTTGCCGCACCCGTCATAACGCCCTCGGGCATCCGGCTACACCTGCGTCAAACGCCGGCGACCTTTACGGCGACGCGCCTTCAGTATCGCGCGCCCGCCTTTTGTTGCCATACGCGCGCGGAACCCGATCTTACGGGCGCGTTTGATTTTCGACGGCTGCCATGTCATCTTCATGCTGCAATTCTCCTACCTGTTTCGTTCAAAAAAATGAATTGTTTAATTTAGCATATCCCCGCCGGAGGGTCAACCATGCATTTTCGAAAATGCCATGGAAAATGCCCTAGACACAGAAATGCAGGCCGTCATAACTCACCCGAACGTTCACGGGAAGTTCCGCCTCAAGTGTCGCATGGTCAACGTCGTGGCAAAGGTGAATCAGGTACGACTGCTTGGCATTGATCTGTGACAGGTACGCAAGGCTCTGCTCAACGTTCAGGTGGGCCGGATGCGCGCGGTAACGCAGGCAGTCGAGAATCATCACGTCTACGCCGTGAAGCCGGGCGATAGTCTCGGACGGCAGGAAGCTGCAGTCCGGGACATACCCGGCCCGGGTCCCGTGATGCTCCAGCAGATACCCCGTCATGGACGCGCCGTGCTCAACCTTCAACGGCGTGACATGGACATCGCCCACATCGAACGGCCCGTCAACAGCGACGAAATCAACCTGCGCGCGGTAGAGCCCGATGTGCGAGGGTTTATCGTCAATGTAGTTGAACGCGTGGCGGATACCCGCCAAGGTCTCCGCCTCCGCGTAGGCGGGCAGCACACGCTGGTGGATCGTGTTGAAGCGGCGGATGTCGTCAAACCCGAAAATGTGGTCCGCGTGCGAGTGCGTGAACAGTACCGCATGGCAACGCCCGATCTGATAATCCAACATCTGCTGACGGAAATCAGGCGGCGTGTCAATGACAAACGCCGTCTCCGCCGTGCTCACATACAGGCTGCTCCGCCGCCGCGTGTTCCGCGGGTCAACCGATGTGCACACACCGCAGCGGCAGCCGATCATCGGGATGCCCACGGATGTGCCTGTGCCAAGGAAAAGCAAATTCATCGCGAAAGCACCTGAATGATTTCGGCGGCGAGCACAAGCCCTGCGGTCGCGGTGACGGGGACGAGGCTGCCGGGGGGGTGGAGGTGTCGGGGGGGCTCGCGCGAGTACACGACGCGCACGTCTTCGTTGCCTTGCGCCTTCAACCGTCGGCGCATGACTTTGCAAAGCGGGCACACGGACGTCGCGGAGAGGGGGGCCACCTCGAACCGCGTGGGATCCCTCTTGTTCCCCGCCCCCATGCAACTGATGATGGGGACCCCCTCCTGCCGCGCACGCATGATCAACTCGACTTTCGCGTCAACGCTGTCAATGGCGTCGGCGATGAAATCGAAGGCGCGGAGGTCAATGGCATCGGCAGTCGCGCGGCTGTAGAACACCGGATGCGTGGTGACTTCGGCCGCAGGGTTGATGTCGCGGACGCGGTCCGCCATGACATCCACTTTCAACCGCCCGATGGTGCTACGCAGGGCGACAAGCTGACGGTTGAGGTTGGACTCGCAGACCTTGTCCGCGTCAATGAACGTGAAACGGCCGACCCCCCCCCGGGCGAGCGCCTCCGCCGTGAACGAGCCGCCCCCCCCGATGCCGAACACGGCAACATGACTGTCATGCAGTCTCTGGAGTGCGGGCCCTCCCAGCAGGCGCTCGGTGCAGGAAAACGCGGGGTTGACCATGGCAAGGATTACTCCTCGTCAAACAACGGTGAATCCACGTTTGGGGTGAAACCCCCTTCTTCCGGCACGTGTGCGTTTCTGACTCGCTCCTGGCGGGCCTCGGGGATATACTCCGGCTCTTCCGCTGCCGCCGCCGCTTCCTCTTCCTTCTGCCGGCGGACGACCTCCGCTGCGGCAGAGGCGGTAAGGCGCAGAAGCGCTTCCTTCTGCGCGAGTTCGGCCTTTTCTTTTTCGATCTGCTGGGCTTCTACCCGTTGATCGAGGCGTTCCCGGTACGAGGTGCCAGTGGTGGCGGCGGAAGCCCCCCCCCCTGAGCGTTGCGACGTGGCGGCCGGCCCCCCCCTGCCGCTTGGCGGGCTGAAGGATACGGCCGACGAGCGACCCCCAACCTTGGGACCGGGCGGGGGGGGGCGGGCCCCCCCCCAACACCCCCCCCCCCCCC
>WRML01000325.1 GCA_009777165.1 Kiritimatiellota bacterium | reverse complement strand
CCGGCGCGGACGACGGCCTTCAACTGGGGGAGCGCGTCAATGATCGCGGCGTGGACCTTCTCGCTGCGGACGATGATGGCGTGGGCGTCGGGGTGCGCCTTGGCAAGGTCTTCGAGGGGGGTCGCGCCGTCCTGCACGACGGTGTAGCCGCCATGCGCGGTGAGGATATCGGCAGCCACGGAATCCAACTTTGTCGGGATCAATACCTTTTTCATGCTTCACAACTCTTTCGGTTTTTCTCGTCTCAATCCGACGGGAACGGCATCAAGCCATAATCCGTCGGAAAGGCATATAGTTTAATGGAAAAGGTGCCGCGAGGCAAGAAATTTGAAATTAGAAAGAAGAGAGTCGAAACGAGCCGTGTGAAATGGTTTGAAGGGCGAGCGTCCCCGCGAGCCGTCACACCCGTTTCCCGTCAGGTTCCGCCCCGGCTACGGGACTACGCGACGACGGGACTCTGGCTCGCGAGGACATTCGCCCCCCATCTTCGCCGTGTGCAACAACATCGAACCGTGCTGGAGGAAAGGCCGGAAAAAAAGGCAAGAAAAAAAATAAATGCGGGCTTGTGTTTTATCCGCCGACCCCCTATACTATCTGACACTTTTTTTATGGCGAATGTAGCTTAGTGGTAGAGCATCGGATTGTGGTTCCGAGTGTCGCGGGTTCGATCCCCGTCATTCGCCCCATTTTTTTATCCCTTATCCACTCGCCTCACTCCGATTTGATGCGCGGGGGGGGCGGGAAAATGCCTTTCAGCGCGTTCTCGCAGATCTGGCGGGTGTCGATCGGGAAATCGTTTTTCAATATCCATCTCACGAAGCTGGAATCCTCTCTTGCGAGGTCACGGAGCTTACTCCCCTTCTTCTTCCCGAAGTTGATGACGATCTCGCCGTCAACCCAGCGCAGGCGGCCGGCGCGGTCGGCGTTGAAGGGATCCAGCTGGTTGAAGGTGCGGTCGAGCGTGTCCATGTCCTGCGGTAGATCCGGGTAATGCTTGAACTGCCCGACCAGGACGTTCAAGGTGGCGCGGGTGTCGGCCTCCGCACCGTGCGCGCCGGTGTGCTCGGCGCCGCAGTAGAACTTCAGGGCGGCGGTGAGGTCGCGCGGTTCCCGGGTGTGGAAGATGCGCTGCGCGTCGAGCAGGCGGCGGCGGTCAGGGTCGAAGATAATCCCTGCGCGGGAGAACTCCTCCGCCAGCATGGGGATGTCGAAGCGCCCGGCGTTGAACCCGGCCAGGTCGGCCTCGCCGAAGAAGATGAGGATCTCCAGCGCCTTGTCCTTGAAGGTCGGGCAGTCCTTGACCGCCTCGTCGGTGATGCCGTGGATCGCGACGGTCTCTTCCGGGATCGGCACGGTGGGGTTGAGCAGCCAATAGCCCGTCACCTCGGTTCCATTGGGCTCGACGCGGATGGCGGCAAGCTCGATGATGCGGTCCGCACGCGCGCTGATGCCGGTGGCCTCGATGTCGAAGACGATCAGGGGACGGTCCAGTTTAATCGGGAATTTCATAATGGTCTTTCACTTGTTTGGGTTGACGACGGAGTCGAAGTCCGTCAGCACGGGGCGCGGCGGCATCATGCCGCCGGTGGCCATCGCGGATTTGAGCTCGGCGGCAGTGTCCGCGTCGTACCACCAGTATCCGATCAGCGAACGCTCGTCGCCGAATTTGGAGAGCACGGTGTCGGGCATGCCGAACGTGTCCCAGTGGAGCAGACGGGTCTCGCGGATGTTCCACAGCAGCACGTAGGGGACCTCGGCGGTGATGAGCGCGTCGATCGCTTGGCAGATGGCGTTGCGCTCGGCGAGGCTGAAGCAGGTCTTCTGGCGTTCGATGAGTGCGTCCACGCGGGGGTTCTTGAATCCGGTGATGTTGTTGCCGGAGGGGCGGTCCGCCTCTGCCGAGTGCCACATGCTCTCGGGGTCGCGGAAGAGGCCCTCGCGCCATCCGGCGGTGGTCATGTCGAAGTTGAACGCGTCCATGTCGCGCATCCAGGCGGCGAAGTCCTTACGCTCGATCTTCATGTCGATGCCGACCTCCTTGAACGCCATGTTGACGAGTACGAGGGGCATCTCGGAGGTAGGTTCGCGCGTGAGCATGCGGAAGGTCAGCGGCCGGCCCTCCTTCTCCAGTATCCCGGTCTGCGGGTTCATGACGTAGCCCGCCTCGCGCAGGAGGCCCTTCGCCTTCTCGACGTCGAAGGTGAAGAACGCGTTGGTGCAGGGGTTCGCCGCGTTGTAGAGGTTCTCGTAATAGGAGCGGTGCAGGAAGTACGCGTTGTACATCATCGTGCGGTTGATGGTCTCGCGGTCCACCAGGTGCGCGACGGCCTGGCGCACGCGTAGGTCGTCGAACGGCGGGCGGCGCATGTTCATGGCGTAACCTTGGAAGCCGACCGGGCTGTAGTTGCTGACGAGGCACTTGACGATCCAGTTCTTGTCGAACTTCTCGCCAATGGTCTTCTTCGCCCAGATGTGCGCCGAGTACACGGGGTAGATGTCAACGATGCCTTTCTGGAATGCCTCGAAGCCCGTCACGCGGTCGCTGAAATAGCGGAAGATGAGGGTGTTAAAGTTCATCGTGTTGCGCACGGAGGGGCGCCCCCCCGCCCACCAGTCCCAGCGGCGGGTCAGCCGCGTCTCGATCTGCTCCTGCCCCCCGCCCAAGACGTAGGGCCCCGACACGACGCAGGTGTCGAAGTCGATGCGGTTGAAGTCCTGCCCCGCATACGCGTGCCGGGGCATGATCTCGAACCCCCCCGCCGCCACCAGGTTCCGCCAGTGCGCCTGTTTCGCCTGGAAGCGGACGGTGCGCTCGTCGAGGACCTCCAGCGACTCGAAGATGCCCAGCCACGCCGCCATCGCCCCCGTCGCGTTCTTCGGGTCCATGATCTGGTCGAACGTCCACTTCACGTCCCCGGCCGTGACGGGCATCCCGTCGCTCCATCGCGCGGCGGGGTCGAGCTCGAACGTGTAGGTCAGGCTGTCGTCCGAGATGCTCCAGCGGCGCGCGAGCCACGGCGTGAACTCGTTCGTGAGGGGGTCCAGGCTGAGCGGCGCCTCGTACATCAG
>WRML01000324.1 GCA_009777165.1 Kiritimatiellota bacterium | reverse complement strand
CGGCCCCCGGCGGGCGGATGTAGACGTTTGGCGAGATCTATCGCCTGCCGCGCCCCCCCGGTCTCACGGGCTACTTGTTCGGGGGGTGGTACTCCGCCCGGGTGGGGGGCAGGCTGGTCACGGCCCCCACGCCGATGACGACAGATTCCCGCCACACGCTTTACGCCCACTGGGCGGCCAACACCTACACCGTCACGTATCGCGGCGACGACGGCACCTTCCTCACAGACGGGGCAACCGCCGATTCACACCACACCTACGACATCCCCTCGAACCTGACCTCCAACGGCTTCACGCGGACAGGGTACTCCTTTGCGGGATGGACGAATGCGTACAGCACCATCGTGTACACTGACGGCCAACTGGTTGAGAATCTGACCGACCAGCACGAGGCGGTCGTCTGGCTCTATGCGACATGGGCCGCGAACACCAATATCCTCGTGACCTTCGACAGTAACGGCGGGACGCCTGACATGACGGACCTCTATCAGACGTATGACCAATACTATATCCTGCCGCCAAACCCGGTCTGTCTGGGATTCACGTTCGGGGGATGGACAAACGCGATTGGCGAACGGGTCACGGCCACCACGCTGATGACGACAGCCACCAACCATACGCTCTACGCCCATTGGGACGTGGGGCCCTACCTGACCGACCCGGCCGGCGGCGCAGGTACCTCGCCGCTGCTCATCACCACCGCGTACGACGGCTTTGCGTATGACATCTACAACATTGTTCGCGGTACGGTCACGCTCAACGCCAAGGCGACGGTGAAGCTTGATAAGAAGACCGGGATCACAACGACCAACTGGACGTTCACCGCCAAGGTCGCCCTGCAGAACGCGACGGTGAGTTTCGCGGGTAAGCTTACGGGCGCGGCGGATCATTTCTTCGCCGTGACGCGAAACGGCGAGGTGCTTGACGTGTCTGTCGAGGGCGACCGCTTCTACGGGACGGTCTCAGGCGGCAAGGTTGGCGCGACGCTCACCATTGACGGTGCGCGCAATGCCTTTGCCAACAAGAAGGACTTGGCGGCACAGGCGCAACTGGGTACATTGAAGGGGGTCTACAACGTTGTGCTGGTGGGCGAAGAAACGGGTCTGCAGAGAGGTTACCTCTCCCTGACGATCGGGAATCTCGGCGCGGTGAAGATCGCCGGAAAACTGGACGACGGCACGGCGGTCTCGGGTAGCGCAAAACTCTTGGAGGGGCAAAACGAGCTGGGCTGGTACGCCATCGCTCTGCACAGGCCACTCTACTCGAAGAAAGGGTTCATCGGCGGCCTGTTGTGGCTCAACCCCGCCGACAGGAGAATCCGTGTGGATGCGGGGTACGGCTGGTATGTGGACTGGGTGTGCGAAGACCCTAAGAAGGAAACGTTCTGGCGGGTACTGGATGTCACTGGCGGCTACTTCGGCGACGGTAAGATTGCCCCCTTCCTGCAACTGGATATGCAGTTCAGCGCCTACATGGAGGATTTCACGGCGATTACGGACGCCATGCTCCCTCCCCCGTGGAACCTGTATCCCCACCTGTCCCCCCCGACCAGCGGATGGATGGACGAAGAGACCTCCCCGTGGCGAAACGACACGTTCCCGTGGGTCTCCCTGACCGTCGAAAACCTCGGCCTGAAATTGGCCTTGCCCTCGGCAAGCGCGACGATCGCGTACACGGCGAAGACGGGCCTGTTCAAGGGGTCCTTCAAGATGTATTACGGCGGGTACACCGCAAGCGGTTCGCTTCAGCACAAGACACTCAGTGTGCCGTATTCCGGGGTCATGATACCCGGGGGGGACGGTCTCCTCTCCTTGACCTGCGGCTGTGAGCCTGTAGAACCTTGGGTTCCCAGCAGAGACATCCTTGTCGGCGCCGGCTTCGGCACCGCGACCATCAACAAGCAGAATATCCCCATCCCCATAAGCTTAGGCGCTGACCGTTAATCACTGGCCGCAGGCTCATCTCCGCGCGGCAATCTGCCGGGATCGAGTGTCAGGGGGGGGAGGGCAATTGGGGCCCCCGCCACAGATTGGAAGGCGCATGCCCAGATGGGGTCTCCCTGATGCAGGAACACCCGTTCAAAATCCGTCTGCTCATCCTCGCCGCGCGTCATCGCCGGGATTTCATGAAACCGCGTCGAGGCGAGGAATTGTTTGCGGATACCCTCGTAATACGTCCGGTGGTCTGTCGCGACCTGAAGAACCCCCCCCTGCTCCAGGCGCATCCACAGCGCGTCGAGGAACAGCGGCGAGAACAAGCGGTGATGATAATGGCGGCGTTTCGGCCACGGGTCGGGGAAGAACACATAGACTGCCCGCAGCCGGTGTTCCGGCAACAGGTAATAAAACGTGTAGAATGCTTCCAGGCGCAACACATGCACATTTCTGGCGGGTAAACGTTCGGCCTTCCGGTTGAGTTTTCGTATCCGCCCCAGCATCCGCTCGATGCCGATGTAGTGCGTGTCCGGGTTCTTCGCGGCGCGGCTCACGAGGAACCGCCCGTTCCCGCACCCGATTTCAACCTCCAGCGGCGCCTGTCCGCACAACGCATCCAACGGCAACGGCACAGTCGGGTCACGCACAGGGATTTCGCGCGAGAGAAAATCCCTCGGCGCCCGCGCTTGAAAATCATGCTCCTCAACAGGCATCATGCTCATTGTCTTTTACGCTGTCAGATTGTTGTTATCATACCAATTCCCCCTCGGCGGGTCGAGCACGGAATGAGGGGAATGTGCCCAGAGGGCGCAGGGGAAATTATGTTGTGCCCCTCTGGAGTGTAGTGGCAAGCCCCCGCACTCCATAATTCCCATCCGCCACGCGCAAGGGGGGGTACCGCGTGACCTCGGCACCCGATCAGACCCCCCCCCCCCTTCCAAGCTTCCCCGCACGGGGGCGAGCCCACGCACTCCATAATTCCCATCCGCCACGCGTAAGGGGGGGGTGCCGCGTGACCTCTGGAGTGCGGCGGCTCGCCGCCGCTTTCATGCGTGGGGCTCGCCCCACGCATCGGCACCCGATCAGCCCCCCCCCCTTCCAAGCTCCCCCGCACGGGGGCGAGCCCACGCACTCCATAATTCCCATC
>WRML01000323.1 GCA_009777165.1 Kiritimatiellota bacterium | reverse complement strand
GGCCCGGGGTGGGGGGGGGCGGGGTGGGGGGCGGTGCTGATGCCGGTCGAGCTGCTGCGGCGGATGGGGGCCCCCCGTGTGCTGGTGACCAACGCGGCGGGGGGGATCAGCCCGCACCTCCAGCCGGGGGCCCTGATGATCATCCGTGACCACATCAATGTCACGGGCATCAGCCCGTTGAGGGGGCCCCCCGTGCCAGGGTGGGGGCCACGTTTCCCGGACCAATCGAGGCTGTACAGCCCCGGACTCTCCGCCCTGCTGCACAGGGGGGCCCATGCGGCGCAAGTCCCGGTGTCGGAGGGGGTGTACGTCTATTCGGCGGGGCCCGTGTTCGAGACGCCCGCGGAGATCCGCGTGTACGCGGGGATGGGCGCGGACGCGGTGGGGATGTCAACCGTTCACGAGGTGACCGTCGCGAATGCGGCGGGGATGCAGGTGGGGGGCCTGAGCTGCATCACGAACATGGCCGCCGGCATCAGCGGGCCCCACCTGTCGCACGAGGAGGTCATCGGGCAGACCGCCGAGAGCGCGCCCATGATGGCGCGGCTGTTGGACGCATTCTTGAAGCAACTTTCGCTTGCCGTCGAGGGCAACCGAGGGCAGTCGAAAACAGCCGGAACGAGCATGTAAACGCTATGCCGCCCGAAGAACCCGAACGTTTCTATCCCTTAATCTGCGAAGCTGCCCTCTACCTGATTCTCGGGATCGGCGTGACGATCGCGCTCGTGCTGGCGGTCTTGCCCCAACTCAAAAAGAGAGGGGGGGGGGCGCTGCCCGCCGTCGGCATGTTGCAGCGACGGCCGTTCACGATTCTCCATACGGTGCCTGTGTTGGCGCTGACGGGGCTGCTTGCCCTGCTGAACACGCTCCAGGTATCGGGGGAGGGGAAGGCGATCACGCCGACAGCGCTCATCCTGGGGATGAGCTGGAAAACGGTGATGGATTGCCTGGTCATCGCCCTCTGTCTCTGGCTGGTAAGAAGGGACCCCCGCGCCGCGTTCGGCCTGACCACCTGCACGTGGCAAACCGCAGTCGGGAAGGGGTTCCTTTACGGGTTTGCGGCAGTCCCTATTGTGACGCTGGTCTCCTACAGTGTCGCCACGCTTGGCAAGGTGTTCGACCTCGACATGGCCCCCCAGGAGATTTTCGATTGGCTGAACGACCCCTCACTCTCCCTATCGGTCCGAGTGACGCTGATTGTCTTTGTGGTTGTTGTCGCGCCCATCACGGAGGAGCTGCTGTTCCGTGGCATTTTGTTGCCGGTGCTGATGAAGGGGCGTGCGTTTCTGTTCGCGGCGTTGCTGAGCAGTTTTTATTTTTCACTCATCCATCTGCACGGGCCGTCGTTCCTGTCGCTGATTGTCCTGAGCGTGATGTTCTCCGCCGGCTATGCCGCGACGGGCTCCATCCTGACCCCCATCATTATGCACACGATCTTCAACCTCACCGGGGTGTTGTTTTTCTTCGCCGGATCGGGCGGATAAAACACTTGAACCTCGCCGCATATTCGTGTATTCTGTAATGCTTTCTTTGGCGGAGTGCGGAGGGTTTTAACTTATGGAATATGTGATTCTGATTGTCAGCGCGGTGCTGGTGAACAATTTCGTGCTGAGCCGGTTCCTGGGCATCTGCCCGTTCCTGGGGGTGTCGCGGCGGATACCGACGGCGATGGGGATGTCGGGCGCGGTGATCTTCATCATGACCCTCGCGTCGGCGGTGACGTGGGCCCTCCAGAGGCTCATGCTCGACCCGCTCGGGCTGGGCTACCTCCAGACGCTGGCGTTCATCCTCACCATCGCCGCGCTGGTGCAGCTCATTGACATCGTGATGAAACGTTTCGTGCCACCGCTCCACGCCGCGCTGGGCATCTTCCTGCCGCTCATCACCACCAACTGCGCGGTGCTGGGCGCGGCCGTCATCAACATGAAGGAGGGGTACGGCTTCTTCAAGTCGGTGCTGTTCGGTTTTTCGGCGGCGCTCGGGTTCGCGTTCGCCCTGCTGATCTTCACGGGGCTGCGCGAGCGCATCGAGCTGGCGGACCCGCCGCAGTGCTTCAAGGGGGTGGCCATCTCGCTCATCACCGCCGGGCTCCTGAGCCTCGCGTTCATGGGCTTCAGCGGACTGGTGAAATGATATGGCTATAGACATCACATCTGTTCTTATCCCGACACTCTGCATCGGCGGGGTCGGGCTGGTGAGCGCGGCGGCGCTCGCCATCGCGGACAAGTTCCTGAGCGTGCCGGAGGACCCGCGCGTCCAGAAGCTGACCGAGTGCCTGCCCGGCGCGAACTGCGGGGGGTGCGGCTTCGCGGGGTGCGCGGACTACGCCAGGGCCATTGCGCTCGACGGCGCGGAGATCAACCTCTGCGCCCCGGCGGGGGGGGCAGGCGTCGCGGCGATCGCGGCGGTCATGGGACGCGAGGCCGGGGCCGACCCGGAGCGCAAGGTCGCGCTCGTGCTCTGCTGCGGTGACAGCACGGAGGCCGTCCGCCGCGCACATTACAACGGCATCGCGGACTGCGCCGCCGCCCACGCTACCGCAGGGGGGGACAAGGGCTGCACCTACGGCTGCCTTGGCTACGCCTCCTGCGCGCGCGCCTGTCCCGAGGGGGGGATACGGATGGTCAACGGCATCGCGGTCGTTGACCGTGACGCGTGCATCACGTGCGGCCACTGCGTAAGTGCGTGTCCCCGCAAGCTCATCAAGCTCGTCCCCGCGTCGGCGGAGATACACGTGCTTTGCAGCTCCAAGGACAAGGGCCCCGCGGTCAAGAAAGTCTGCGGCACGGGTTGCATCGGCTGCCGCATCTGCACCAAGCTCTCGGGGGGGGCCATCGCGATGGACGGCCACCTCGCCGTCGTGGACTACACCAAAGAACTGAAAGACCCCGAGCTCATCGCCAAGTGTCCCGGGCACTGCATCAGGAAAGTGTGACATGAAGACGAAAAAATCCCCGTTCAATTTTTCCGGCGGCATCCACCCCGCCTACCACAAGGAGCTCTCCGCAGGGGCCCCCGTCCGTGTACTCCCCCCCCCCTGCCACCTGACCGTCCCCATGTCGCAGCACTTGGGGGCCCACGCCAAACCCGTCGTC
>WRML01000322.1 GCA_009777165.1 Kiritimatiellota bacterium | reverse complement strand
GGGGGGGGGTTTTGGGGGGGGGCGGACCGGGGGGCGCCCCCCCCCCCCCCCGCCCACGGCCAAAGCCCCCCCCCCCCCCCCCCGCCCCCCCCCCCCCCCCCCCCCCAACGGATGTGGGGGCCAACGGGACGAAAGGGTTCTCAATGGCGGAACTTGAGCAGCAGGCTCAGCGCGAACTGGAACGCCTCGGCGCACAAGGCGTGAACATTTTTAAACGGACGAAGTGAAGGAGACGGTTAAGGAGAGAGCAATGTCACAGCAAACGGGAAGCGATAATGTGTCTCAATGGTTCTTGCGGACAGGCGGCGAGGCGGTGTTCGGGCCTGTCACGCGGGAGGGCCTGATCGTCTGGGCAGAGCAGGGGCGCATCCTGCCGGGACATGAGGTCTCGACGGATCGCAAGAAATGGGGGCCTGCGGTTTCCGTTGATTTTCTGGATATGCGTTGGTATGTCAGCGACGGTGACGATGATCTGCGCGGGCCCCTGAACCGCCTCGCCGCCGAGACTCTGATCAAGAGCGGGAAGGTGAGCGAACAGGCACAGATCGTTTCTGCCGACGAAGTGGATCCCCTCGACGCAGAGGAGGAGGAGAGGCCCGCCCCCGCGCCGACGCTGCGCGGGAAATCCCTCCCCCCCGCACGGCAGCCTATCCAGGAATTGGAGTTAGGTTTGCCCCCTCCCCGCAACAAACCGTCGGCGGAGTCCGCAAAGAAGACAGACGCGCTCCAACAGGAACGTAACGCGCTCGCGGCGAAAGTCGAGGAACTCGGTGCCTTGCACGCGACGCTCCAGCGGAATGCCGAAAAGGAATCTCGTGCCGCCGAGAAACGGGTTGAGCAGTTACGGCAGAAGCTGAAGGAGCAGGAGGCCGAAATTGAGGATTTGAACGTGCGCCTGACGTTGGCGAGTCAACCCGCCGCGCCTGTCGTTGACGAAGCCCTCGTGCGCGAGCGCGACGACCTGCTCGTCCGCCTGGGCGAGGTTTGCCGCGAGCGCGACGAGCTGCATGCCGCCGCCGTCGACCAAGACGACGCCTTCAAGAACCTCCTCCAGCGCGTTGCCGAGCTCGAGCAGAAAATACAAGCGGACGCGCAGGTTGTCGGCGAGGCACAGCACGCGCTGGACACCAGCGAGAACGTGATCCTGCAATTGCGTAACGAATTGCACAGTTGGCAGCAGGCCTGCCAGAAAAGCACCGCCGCTGAGCAGTCGGCCCTGGCGCGGATGACGGAGGTTGAAACGGATTTGGCAGACCTGCTTGCCATGTCCAACGCGCGTGATACGGAGTATACCGAGAAAATCGCAGCGCTTGAAAAGCGTGCCACGCAGTCACCTGAGGAGATTGCCAAGTTCTATGCGGATCAATCGGCAATCTATCATTTGTTCAAGCGTGAGCAAGAGGTTGTGACCAAGGCGTTGGAGCAAGAGCGGAGCTACTTCGAACAACTGAAGCAGATTGCCTCGCAACGAATAGACTCCCTGCAGGAACGCAAGCAGACGCTGTTGAAACAGCTTGGCAGCAGTCCCGCCGAGATGACGCGCCTGAGCGCGCGCGAGCAGTTGTCCGACCCTGCCACAATCCGAATCCGTAACGAGTTCGACAATCTTCGCTTCACGCACGAGCGCGAGATGCGCCAGTCCGAGGAACGCGAGCACGAGTTGCAGCGCAAGCTGCAACTCTTCGAGTCGGAGGTCGGGCGTCTGCGTGACCTTGCCCTTGAAGGCGAGCGGCTCGCCCGGCGTGTGCAGGAGCTGACGGAACTGCTCCGCAGACGCGAAGGCGAACTCGCCGACGAGCGCGAGAATTACGAGGCGGAACGGGTTCAATTCCAAGGCAATCAGAAAGCCCTGCTGACGCGCATTGAGACCCTGGAGCGCGGCGCCCGTCCCGAAGCGCCAGAGGTGGTTCAGGCATCCGACGCCAAAAGCGTCAAGCTCGCCTCATGGATGCGTTTTAAGCAGTAGATTTTTTCGGATAGGATTCGACAACGCCTTGGAAATAAGGCATACTGTTCTATTCATTTTTTAACACCTGAGGAGTTTGAGTCATCATGCGCGTAAAAATTGTTGCCGGAAACTGGAAGATGAACAAGACGGCGTCGGAGACAGCGGCGCTGATTGACGAAATTATCAAAGCGACGGCGGGCACGCACGTCGAGGTTGTTGTCTGTCCGCCGTTCACCAGCCTGAAAGACGCCGCAGCCGCGTGTACGGGGTCGCATGTCAAGCTCGGAGCGCAGAACGTCCACTGGGAGGTGTCCGGCGCGTACACGGGCGAGGTCTCCGCCGAGATGCTGAAGGAACTCGGCGTGACCCATGTAATCATCGGGCACAGCGAGCGCCGCCAGTATTTCGGCGAGACGGACGAGACGGTGAACAAGCGCACGAAAGCGGCGCTGGCGGCCGGGCTTGTCCCGATTGTCTGCGTGGGCGAAACGCTGGAGGAGCGTGATTCCGGCAAGATGGATGAGGTCATTGTCCGTCAGGTCAAGCTTGGGCTGACGGATCTGGATGTTGGGAAGGTCGTCATCGCCTACGAGCCTGTGTGGGCAATCGGGACGGGGCGTACCGCGACCCCGGCGCAAGCGCAGGAGGCGCACGCGCTCATCCGCCGTACCCTTGCCGAAATCGTGGGCGGTGCCATCGCCAACAGCGTCCGTATCCAGTACGGCGGCAGCATGAAGCCCGATAACGCGAAAGAGCTCATGGGTCAGCCGGACATTGACGGCGGCCTCATCGGCGGCGCGGCACTCAAGGCGGACTCGTTCGCCGCGATTGTGAATGGGTAGGGGTTCGTGGCGAGTACGTTGTTTCCCCCCTTGCGCGAGGTGGTCGGGAATTATGGAGTGCGGGTTTTCCAACCCGCTCTATTCTATTGAGCGGACAGGAATTCTCCTGAAGGGGTACATAGAGTCCGTACTCCTTTTTACGGGTGTATTATAGCGAAATCACTTTAAACGTGTTCCATTCTTACATCCCGTTAGGGATGTGTCTTTCGGTAGAAAAATGCCATTCCCCCCATGTCCGCAGGAAAAGGGGCCCCCATCGGCGCAGGGGCGACCGATGGGGGACGGGGTGCGCCCAAAAAAGAGAGC
>WRML01000321.1 GCA_009777165.1 Kiritimatiellota bacterium | reverse complement strand
CAAGGGGAGGGGCAACCGCGACAGGGGGGTACTGGGGTTGGTCGTCGGCGAGAACCACCCCAAGACGGGGAACGTGCATTACCTGCCCGCATGGTCAATCGGGTCACCGGCCGCACTGCTCTCCGGCATCATCGGCTGCCCCACACGCGCCGAGGACCCCCGCGGGCTGATCACGAAACACGCGGACACGGCCGCAGGCATCACGCCGACGGAACGCCTCCGCGTCACCAACTGGATCGATACAAACGCCCAATATTACGGAAGCTGGTGGTTCCGGCGCAACGCGGAAAAATTCAGCAGCCACCCCGACCTCCGCAAAGTGCCGACGTTTGAGGATGCCGTCCGCATGACCGAAAAATAATAGAGGCGGGTGTCCCCCCCTTCTGACTTTGTTCCCATCTCGCCTTGAAAACCAAAGACTTAGAAAAAAAACACAAAATATAGTGGACAAGCGGCGAGGGTATACTATATATTGATGTCATTTGAAGGAACGACAGGTTGATTTTCATGTGTTAGCAGGGGTTTCAGTATGAGCATTGAGTCATTGAAGAGTTATGTGTTTACGTCGAAGTACAGCCGGTACATCCCGGAGAAACAACGGCGCGAGACGTTCGAGGAGGCCGTCGAGAGGGTCATTGACATGCACCGCCGCCATTTCACGGCAAAGGGCATTGACGTGGAGGACCTGCTCGCGGTCTGCGAGCAGGGGATGAAGAAGCGCATGGTGCTGGGCAGCCAACGGGCCATGCAGTTCGGGGGGGACCCCATCCTCAAGAAGAACGCGCGGATCTACAACTGCACCACGTCCTACTGCGACCGCCCGCGCTTCTTCCAGGAGGCACTGTGGCTCCTGCTGTGCGGGTGCGGCGTGGGGTTCTCGGTGCAGACACACCACGTCGCGAAGTTGCCGGACATCCGCCGGCCCATGGGCGCGAACGCGACCTACGTCATCCCCGACACCATCGAGGGCTGGGCGGACGCGCTCGGCGTGCTGCTCTCCAGCTACTTCGTGTCGGACCAGCCGTTCCCGGAGTACGCCGGCACGGTCGTGCATTTCGACTACTCGCAGATCCGCCCCAAGGGTCGCTCGATCTCTTCCGGCATGGGCCGCGCCCCGGGCCCGGAACCCCTCCACCGCAGCATCGAGAAAATCCGCTCGCTCATTGACGCGCGTATCGAGGACGGCCTCACGCGCTTCCGCTCCGTGGACGCCTACGACATCCTCATGCACGCCTCCGACGCGGTGCTTTCCGGCGGCGTGCGCCGCAGCGCCACCATCTGCCTCTTCTCGCCGGACGACGACCTCATGGCCACCGCCAAGACCGGCAACTGGTTCTCCGAGAACCCCCAGCGCGCGCGCTCCAACAACTCCGCCATCCTCCTGCGCGACAGCACCACGCGCGAGCAGTTCACCAAGCTCATGAAGTCCGTCAAGGAATTCGGCGAGCCAGGATTCGTCTGGACCGACCACCTCGACATGACCTTCAACCCCTGCGGCGAGATCGGCCTCTACCCGCAGATTGACGGCATCTCCGGCTTCGCCTTCTGTAACCTCTGCGAGATCAACATGGGTATCGTGGACACCGCCGAAAAATTCCGCGAGGCCTGCCACGCCGCCGCCATCCTCGGCACCCTCCAGGCAGACTACACCGACTTCGCCTACCTCGGCGAGGCCTCCGCCCTCATCGCCACGCGCGAGGCCCTCCTCGGCATCTCCATGACCGGGATGATGGAGCACCCCGCCGTCGCGTTCGACGCCCCCCTCCAGCGCGAGATGGCCCAGTACATCCTCACCGTCAACGAGGAGGTCGCCGCGCGTATCGGCATCCGCCCCTGCGCCCGCGCCACCTGCGTCAAGCCCGCCGGCACCACCAGCTCCATCCTCGGCACCTCCTCCGGCATCCACCCCCACCACGCCAAACGCTACTTCCGCCGTGCGCAGGCCAACGAGGACGAGCTGCTCGTGGACTTCTTCAAGGCCCAGAACCCCCGCGCCGTCGAGAAATCCGTCTGGAACCCCAACGGCACCGACGTCGTGCTTACCTTCTGCGTGCAGGCCAGCCCCGACGCCCTCACCAAGCAGGATGTCAACGCCGTCGAGCTCCTCAACAAGGTCAAGCTCACCAAGGAGAACTGGATTGACGCCGGCAAGCGCGTGGACCGCTGCGCCCAGCCCTGGCTCAGCCACAACGTCTCCAACACCATCTCCGTCAAGGACGACGAATGGGACACCGTCGAGGCCTTCATCTTCGACAACCGCCAAGTGTTCGCCGGCATCTCGCTCCTGCCCGAGGGTGGCGACCTCGACTACCCCCAGGCCCCCTTCTGCGAAGTCCTCACCGCCGAGGAGATTGTCGCCTACTACGGCGTCGGCGCGTTGCTCGCCTCCGGGCTGATCGTGGACGGCCAGCACGCCTTCGACGACAACCTCTGGGCCGCCTGCGACTGCGTCCTTGGGCGTGGCGAGAGCCTCGACACCCCCACCCCCAAGGTACATCCCAAGCGCGTCTACGAGGCGATGGAGGAGATCCGCAACGCCAAGATCGACTGGGTCCGCCGCGCGCACAAATTCTCCGTCAACTACTTCGGCAACGACCGCATCAAGATGACCCGCTGCCTCAAGCGCGTCAGCGCCTGCAAGATGTGGGAAGACCTCACCCGTTCCTACGCCCCCGTGGACTACACCCAGCTCATCGAGAAGCAGGACAACTGCATCGTCGCCGAAACTATCGCCTGCGCCGGCGGGACGTGCGATATATTGTAACTATAGTGAATTAACTTTAAAAGTGTTCCGTTTTGACATCCCTTGACGGGATGTTGTTGTGATGCGCTTTTTAACCACAATAGACACAATGGAATGCACAATGGACACGATTGCCTCTTGTATCCTTTGTGTCTATTGTGAAAACCATTGTGTCCATTGTGGTTAAAAATGGAATGGTTTTCAACTGAATTATAGTGAATTCATTTTAAAAATGCTCCATTCTGACATCCCGTTAGGGATGTGTCTTTCGGTAGAAAAATGCCATTCCCCCCATGTCCGTAGGAAAAGGGGCCCCCGTCGGCGCAGGTGCGACCGATGGGGCACGGGATGCGCCTAAA
>WRML01000320.1 GCA_009777165.1 Kiritimatiellota bacterium | reverse complement strand
CCCCCTCGCCGTGATGAACGGCGACGGCACCATGAGCGCCGAGGCTGGCGCGTATGCGGGCATGGACCGCTTCGCCTGTCGCAAGCAGGTGGTGGCGGATTTGGAGGCGCAGGGATTCCTCGTCAAGGTCGAGCCGCACCCGCACGCGGTCGGGCATTGCTACCGTTGTGACACGGTCGTGGAGCCGCGCCTGTCGAAGCAGTGGTTCGTGAAGATGAAGCCCCTCGCCGCGCCCGCGATCGAGGCGGTGCGCACGGGCAAGATCGCGTTCACGCCGCAACGCTGGGAGAAGACCTACTTCGACTGGATGGAGAACATCCGCGACTGGTGCATCTCGCGTCAGATCTGGTGGGGCCACCGCATCCCCGTCTATACCTGCGGGGCGTGCGGACACGAGTGGGCCGCACGGACTGCGCCCGACACCTGCCCGAAGTGCAATGCCGGGAGCACAAGCTCGGAAGATTTTTCACACGGAGACACAGAGACACAGAGAGAAAAAAAGAATACAGAAACGGGTTCACAAAAGTCCTCTGTGTCTCCGTGTCTCTGTGTGAAAAAAACAGAAACAATTACCCAAGACCCCGACGTGCTGGACACATGGTTCTCGTCGTGGCTGTGGCCGTTCAGCACGTTCGGCTGGCCGCACGAGAACGCGGACCTGAAGTTCTACTACCCGACCGACGACCTCGTGACCGCGCCCGACATCATCTTCTTCTGGGTCGCGCGCATGATCATGGCCGGGTGCAAGTTCATGGGCGACGTCCCGTTCCGCAACGTCTACATCCACGGCACGGTACGCGACGCGCAGGGGCGCAAGATGTCCAAGTCCCTCGGTAACTCCATTGACCCGCTCGACATCATCACCACCTACAGCGCGGACGCGCTGCGCTTCAGCCTCATGCTCATCACCTCCACGGGCATGGACGTGTACGTGAACATGGAGAAGTTCGAGATCGGCCGCAACTTCGCCACCAAAATCTGGAACGCCGCGCGGTTCATCAAATTACACATCGAGAAAAATAGTTCGACTGCCATCGACGGTCATCGATTGCCATCGATTGCCATCGTTCCCGCTTTGCTCTCCGACGACGATCGCCACCTGCTCGACACGCTCGACACGACGATCGCGGCCGTCACCGAGCATCTCGACAAATTCCGCCTGCAGGACGGCGCGTTGGTGATCTACGATTTCATCTGGAGCAATTTCTGCGACTGGTACCTCGAGTACGCCAAGCAGGACCTCTACGGCACGGACGACGCGCGGCGTCTGCAGGTGCTGTCGGTGATGACCGACGTGTTCGCCAAATCGCTCAAACTCCTCCACCCCTACATGCCGTTCCTCACGGAAGAGCTTTGGCACGAAATGGGATACGCGAAAGAGGGCGAGAGTATCCTTCGCGCACCGTGGCCCTGCGTCTACACCGAGGCGCAACGCCAGGCGTGGGGGCTTTCCGCAGAGACCACCGCCTACGTCACCGCCAAGCGCGAGCTTGTCACCGCCGGGCGCGCCCTCCGCGCGGACTACAACGTCCCGCCCTCGCAGTTCATCTGGTATGTGCTTGATGCGAACGACGCGGCGACAGCCTCGCGCCTGCGCAACGATGCGGACTCCATCAAGCAGCAACTGCGGTCCGACAATCTGGAGATTGTCGTGGGGGTTGATGAACGCGCCATGCCCGGCACGCTCTGCAAGCTCGGCACGATCTACCTGCCGCTGGAGGGGCTGGTGGACGTGCAGGCCGAGGCCGCGCGTGTGAAAGCCGAGCTTGAAAAGATGCGTGGTTTCCTGAACGGCGTGAACGCCAAACTCGCAAACGAGGGATTCGTCTCCAAGGCCCCCCCCGCTGTCATCGAGCAGCAACGTGCCAAGCGGCAAGAGCTTACCGAGACGATTGAACGTTTACAGAAGCTGTACCAGACGTTTGCAGAATAACTTCTCTTGCGTTCTTGCGTTTTCACGGGGATATGGGTATACTTTTTTCTTTTCACAATTAGGAAAGGAATGACGGATGAAAAAAACGTTAGGGATGATGTTCGTTACTGGGGCGGTGTTGTCGGGGTCGTGCTGGGCGCAGGAGCCCCCCCTTCCGCCGCCCGTGCGCCCGGAGCAGCGGCTGGATGCCGTCCCGCGCCCACGCCCCAACCCGCCGGATACGGCAAGGGTCGCGCCAGACCTGGCCGCGCAACGGGAACGGGCGGAACAACTGAGGGCAGAACGTGAACGCATGATGCAGGAGAGGAACGCGATGAGTTGGAAAAATGAGTTTCAGCGGACGTTGCCGCTGATGGGGCACCGCAACTGGATCCTTGTCGTCGACAAGGCGTACCCGTGGCAGAGCGGGCAGGGCATCACCACGCTCTACACCAGCCAGCCGCTCATCAAGACGCTGGAGGAGGTCGTCACGGCGCTCAACGCTTCGACGCACGCCAAGCCCGTCTTCTACACGGACAAGGAGATGGAGTCCATGACTGAAGACATGGCGAAGGGTGTGGACGCGTACCGCGAGCAACTGAAGAAGGTGCTGGAGGGGCAGACGACTCAGGCGCTTCTGCATGATGACGTGTTCCCGAAAATCGCGGAGGCGGCGAAGCTGTTCAACATCCTGATCCTGAAGACGGATGAGACGCTCGCGTACTCGTCGGTCTTCATCGAGCTCGACTGCTCATACTGGGGGCCCGAGAAGGAGAAGGCGCTGCGCGACAAAATGAAGTAGCGGGGCAATCGAAAGGGAGGCGGACATTTCTGTCCGCGGACAGGAGTGTCCACATTCCGCAATGCCTGAAGTCGTTTACAATGCGATGGTCTTGCGCGAGCCTTACTCGGGGGTGGAGGTCACCGTCCACGAGTTGTTACGTGCGCTGGCATCCCACGGGACGCATCCCATCCGCGCGTATGTCTCGCCGCAGTGCCGTGCGCTGCCCGAATCGCCGCGCCTCTGCGTCCGCACCTCCCGCATGGGAAACACGCGGCTCCTGCGCATCCTGTGGGAGCAGACCTGCCTGCCCGTGATCCTGCGCCGGACGCATGCCCCGCTGCTCCATGCCCCCGCCTACGTCGCGCCCCTCGCCGCGCCCTGCCCCACCGTCCTGACCGTCCACGACCTGCACGTC
>WRML01000319.1 GCA_009777165.1 Kiritimatiellota bacterium | reverse complement strand
GGGGGGGGGGGGGGGGGGTTCCCCCTTTTTTTTGGGCCGCAAAAAAACCTTTCTGATTTTAAAACCCTTTTTTTTTATTTTTATTTCCCCCAGGCCGGGCCCCCCCCCCCCCCCCGAAAATAAAAATGAAGAAAACATAAAAGTTTCGCTTGGATTATCCCGATTTCTTGGTATATTTATATCTTTTCATCTCGACGTGCCGGCGACTGTTCGCCGTGTTGCGATGGAGATGATGGATACGCACACAAGCGTTACAGGAGACCTGATAAGATGAAATGTTTACCGTTGTTTTGCATCGCGTTGGCCATCACGTTCGCCGTCACAACCGGCTGCAAGAAACAGGAAGAGGATCGTGCTGTCAAAGCGACGGGCGATCCCAACGAGGTGGTCGCGTCCGTTGACGGCGTGAATTACCTGCGCAAAGACATGGACGAGCGCATCAATCTGGTGATGGACGCGAACAATATCCCAGAAGAGCATCGGGACGAAGTACTCCCGAGGATCGAGAACGAGCTCATCAACACGTTCATCAACAAGACGTTGCTGATAAACGAGGCGAAGAAACTCGGCATCACCGTGACCGACGAAGACCGTAAAACCACGGAAGCGATCTTCGAAAAAAGGCTTCAGCAAGAGCGCCCAAACATGACGCTCGATCAGTATTTCCAATTGTCGCCGTTTGGTGAGGAAACCGCGCGTAAGGATTTTGCCGATGGGCTTCTCTTCGAGAAGCTCTTCCAAGACGTGCTTGGCAGCACGATTGAGGTCTCCGAAGAGGAGATCGCGCAAGTCGCCGCGAATGTGAAGGAGCAGATCGCTCAAGTCGAGGCTGCCAACAAGGCCGCCTTGGAAAGCAAGCCTATCGCGCGCGCAAAGCTGGAGGACATCAAGAAGCAGCTCGATGCCGGCGCGGACTTTGCGGAGCTCGCCAAGGCGCACTCCGACTGTCCGACCAGCAAGGAAGGCGGTGCCCTCGGCACGTTCTCGCGTGAGCGGATGGTCAAGCCGTTCGAGGATGCGGCGTTCAGCCAAGAGGTCGGCAAGGTCGGCGACATCGTCGAGACCCAGTACGGGTATCACCTGATCCTGGTCACGGAGAAGAACCCTGCGGTTGAGGCGACCGCCGACGCGCCCGCCACGCCCGAGACCGTCGCCGCCTCGCATATCTTGGTGAAGACAGACCCCCAGCATCCGATCCGCCCAATCCCGTCCACAGAAGAGATCCGCACGTCCCTGAAAGGACAAAAAATCAAAGACGTCGTCCCCGACTACGTGCAGGAGCTCAAGGCAAAGGCCACAATCGAAAGCATCCTGCCCGCGACGCCGACGGACGAATAAACAGGCAGCAGGGGGGGGGCCCTAGTCGTTCTCTTGCCGCGAGACAATCTGGCCATCCGGGCCGAGGGCGCGGCGGGTGTAGCCGCAACTGACGAGGACTTGGTCGGCCGTGCGGAAATGGCATTTCGCGACTTTCATCAGGTACTCCGGTCCGGATTTTGCAACCAGGTCAATCGCGGCGATCTTGACCTGATCGGACGCGCCCTTCGGTAACGCGACGCCATACGTCTCGCTGAGCTTGGCGAGGCTGCGCAGGAACGCCTCGCGCGCCAGCACCGAGGCCGCCGCGACGGCAATGTCGGACTCTGCCTTGTGGCGCTGCTCCAGCGTGACCTTCCGCCCCTTCTTCATCAGCGCGCGCTCGATGACCTGCTTTGCGCCGAACTGGTCCGCGACCGCGCGGGGGCACCCCGGCATGGTGTCAAGCACGTTCTCGATACACCGCGCATGAGCCCACGCGAGGATGGCGTTGACGTTCCGCATCTTAAAGTACAGCCGGTTGTACGACTCGGGCCCGATGGAGACGAGCGTGTAGCGCTTGGGGGTCAGCAGCTGGCGCAGCTTGCCGCCGACAAAGAAGACCGCCTTGTCGGTCATCTGCTTGCAATCCTTCACACCGAGTTCCTGCATGGCCTGCGCGAGATCGGGATCCACGTAGGCGGCGGCCGCCACCAGGGGTCCGAAGAAATCGCCCTTCCCGCTCTCGTCAATGCCCATGTGCGGCGAGACCCGCTCCGGGTTCAAGATGTCCTCGTAACCGACCGTCGCGCTCTGCAGCACCGTCGGCTCCAGGAAGAATAGCACGAAATCCTCCGCCCCGCTCCCCTGCACCAGGCACTTGCCGCTCGTGTAGAGGTTCACCACACACTCCTCCGCCTCCACTGCGATAATCGTATGAGGAACCACCTTACGCTTGTAATTGCCCATGCTCAGTAAGGTCTTCAGCGTCTCCTGCTGCTCCTTGCTCAACACGAACGTATAAGAGTTCTTTTTGATAGCCATGTGATTCAGTATACCCCAACAGGGGGGGGGATGGAAAGCGGAAATTTCAGATTTTATAGCATTTTAACTTGGGCTTGTCGCACGCTTTCTCGGCACATGCGCGAGGGCTTTCAGCCTTGTTGGGCGTATGTATAGTGAATTCACTTTAAAAGCGTACCGCGACAACATCCCGTTAGGGATGTAAGAATGGAACACGTTTAACGTTAATTCACTATAACACGCCCCTACAGTTGTGCCTTTTGCGGCGTGAGGCGCAACTGCGTGACTTTCGTCCCGGTCTCGCGGGCGCGGAGGGTGATCGTGACGCGTCCCTCGGGTAGCCGGAGGGGGGGCTTGAGTTCGACCCACCCCCACGCCTGGCGCACGCCGAGGTGCCACGCCTCTTCCGGCAGGATGTCCTCCCCGCCCCCCTCCGTGACGCGGATGAAAAAGGAGTCGTTCTCGGGCGTGGGCGTCAGCACGTGCGCGGCGAGCGTGTAGCCCCCCCCCTTGGCGATATCTAGCGTGTAGACGGCCCTCCCCGACCCCGGGGCGCGGGGGTCGGGTATCCCGGGTGGTTCCCACAGGTAGGCCCCCCCGGGGGCGGCCGGGTCGTCGCCGATCTCCAGGACGCAACTGAGCCGCGCGTTGGCGGCCTCCCACACGGTGGGGCCCCCCCCGTCGACGGGGATGGGCGTGGCCCCCCGGTGACGCGCGATCCGTTCGCTGATCACGGGCAGGGCCGCGAGGATGGGGGCCCCCATGTCCGCGCCGTCGCACGCGAGCGGGAGGGGC
>WRML01000318.1 GCA_009777165.1 Kiritimatiellota bacterium | reverse complement strand
GAAGACGGGGGCCCCGGCGGAGGCGGCGCGTGTCGCGTCGGCACCCCCCCCCCCCTCTACAGACCCGGCCCCCGCGGAGGCGTTGCTCCGTGTCGCCGCCCGCGCACGACATGCGGCGGGCGACACGCAGGGGGCCCTCGAACTCTTTGCGGAGGTTGACAAGCAAATCACCAACACCGCCGTCCGCGCGGCGAATGCGCTGGAATGGGCCTCGGCGCTCGAGGAGACATCGCAGAGCAATGCGGCACTGGCGGTATTGGACGCGCAAACCAAGCTGAATGTGCAGTCGCCCGAAATGTATGAGGGCGCGTTGCTCCGCGCGCATATCCTCATGCGGCAAGGGAGGACGGCGGATGCCGTCGCGTACTACAGTCAGCTGGCGACGAATGCGCAAGCCAGCGCCAACGTGCGGGTTCAGGCGTTGGGCGAGATGAGCGCCCACGCGCTCGCGATGACACAGACGAACGATGCCGTCGCCTACGCCCGCGCCGCATACGAGATTGCGTATGGTCATCGGATAACACCAATAGACACAAAAAAAGAGTCATCGAATACAGCGAATCAAACGAATAATGGTTCGCGCCAATTCGTTCAATTCGATGACACGCTCAAACGCCTCGTGGGGTTCCGTCTCGGCGAGATGCTGTGCCTCGATGCTGAAACGCTTGATGAGGGCGAGAAGCTCATCAAGAAGCTGGTGCGCGAAAGCCCCGACGACCCGGCATCCATGCAGGCGCACCTCCGGCTTGCCGATGCCCTGTTGGGGTTCGGCCGCGCGGCACAGGCGGCGGAGGAGTACCGGATTTTTCTGGAAACCTACCCGTCGTCGTCGCACGATGAGCACGTGCTGCTCGGGCGCGGCTGGGCGTTGTTCCAGATGAAACGCTACACGGAGGCCAGCGGTGTGTTCAGCCGTCTTGCCGAGCAGACCGCCGACCCCGCCATCCGCGCAGAGAGCCTCTTCAAACAGGGCGACGCGCTGACCGCCGACGCGCGTTATGCGGAAGCCGCGCAGACGTATGCCCTGCTCGCGGACGATTACCCCGAGGACAAGCTGGCATCCCGCGCGCTCTTCCAAAGCGCCGCGAGCCTCGAACGCGCCAACCAGTTGCCGCTGGCCATCACGCGCTACCGTCACATCGCGGAGACGTACCCGTCGCACGACGTTGCCCCGCGTGCGCTCCTGCGGCTGGCGACGCTCCAGCTGGAGGCCGGCGACACGGATGCCGCCATCCGCACCTACACCGCCATCCAGGCGAATCCCGCATACAAGGCGTTCCGCAGCGACGCGTTCGTCGGGCGCGGGAAAGTCCACTACCGCCTGTTCCGTTTCGATGCGGCGATGGAGGATTTCGCAGCGGTTGCGGAAAGCGACACGGCGCGGCGCGACGAGGCGCGCTACGCGACCACGCTCTGCCTCTACAAGCTGGGGCGCGACACGGACGCGCGTGCGGCGGCGACCGCGTTCATCCTCGATTTCCCCGAGTCCCCGTATTTGCCGGACATGGTGTTGTGGCTCGGCAAGTTCGAGTTCAACCGCGAACGGTTCACGGAGGCGCGGAAGCTGTTCATCGAATACGTCACGCGCTGGGCGAAAGGCGAGTGGGCGGATGCCGCGCTGTTGTGGGCGGCGCGCGCCGCCGTGGGCGATGCGGATTTCAAAGGCGCGGTCGAGCTGGTCACGCGCCTCGTGCAGGAGTATCCCAAGAGCGCGCGCCTGACCGAGGCGCGGCTGGTCCAGGCCGACGCGCTGATGGAGCTGGCGCGGTTCGCGGAGGCGGTGCTCCTGCTTGACCAGATCATCACCGAGTCGCCTGGCAGCGAATGGGCGCAGCAGGCGAAGCTCCGCACGGGCGACTGCCTGTTCGCGCTGGGCGCGGACAACAGCGAGCGTTACCTTCATGCGCTCACCGCCTACCGCGACGTGCTGCAGCAGCCGTCGCTGACCCCGGGCCAGCAATTGCAACTACACGACAAGGCCGGGCGCTGCCTCGAAAAACTCAAGCGCACCGACGAGGCGATTGACACGTATTATTCCGAAGTCGTCATCCGTTACCTGAACGACCGCGCGGCGGGCGTGTGGTACGATGCCGCCGCATCCGGTTTGTTCATGCGCGCCGCATTCAGGGTGGCGGACCTGTACGAGCAGAAGGGCAGCCCCGAGTCGGCGGCAAACGTCCTGAACCGCGTGCTCCAGTCCGACGTCTCCGGCAAGGACGAGATCCGCCAGCGTATCGAGCGGCTCAGGAGGAAGCGATGATCGTAACGAGACGATGGCAGACGACGGCAATCGATGGCCATCGGGAAAAAGTGGAGTTTTGCTGATGACGATACTGCAACATGGTTTTGTTTTTTGGATTCTCCTCGCCTTGGGGATGATGGCGGTCGTGGTGTTCCTGGAGCGGATGCTCGCGTTGCGGCGCGCGCAGATTGACCACATGGACTTCGTCAGGGGCGTGTGCAGCGTCCTGAGCCGCAACAACGTCGAGGAGGCGCTCATGCTCTGCGACGAGACGCCCGGCCCCGTCGCCGCCGTCGCGCTCACCGCCATCCAGCATCGCAAGGCCACGCGCAACGCGCTCCGCGAGGCCGTGGACAACACCGGGCGCGCGGAAATCTCCCGCATGGAGCGGCGCGTCATGTCCATCACCGTGACCTGCCAAGTCGCGCCGCTGCTCGGGCTGCTCGGCACGCTCATCGGGATCATCCGCGTCGTCGCGGCCCTCGATGCGCACGCCCCGCTCGTGCAGAGCGCCGACCTGACCGCCGGCCTGCTCCAGACGCTGGTCTCGGCGGTGACGGGCCTGATCGTCGCGATCCCCTGTTACGCCATGTACACCATGCTCATGGTGCGCATCGAGCGCATCGTGCTGGAGATGGAGGACGGCGCATCCAAGATCATCGCCTACCTGACGCATGAGGACACCCCCCTCCAATGAAAAGCACCCCGTCATTCACCTGGAGCCAAGACATCCGCACGCGGCGGTTTCTCCACCGTTTCGGCGGTGTGTGGGTACAGGCAATAGTCGTCACGGCGCCGTGGCTCACCGTCATCCTGATTGTCGGCGCGCTGTTCATCGTGCACGGCCGCATTGCCATCACCCCCGGTGTCCTGTTCGACCTCCCCCCTACCCCGCTGACCGAAGGCGC
>WRML01000317.1 GCA_009777165.1 Kiritimatiellota bacterium | reverse complement strand
CATGCTGGCGGAGCGTTACGCCCTGCCGTTCCAAAGCACCCCCCCCGAACTTCACGCCAACTTCAGCATCAGCGCGGACGGCGAGACGATCGTGCTGACGCGTTCCGACGGCACGACGGAGGACAGCCTCGTGGTCCCCCCCCTCCCCACCGGCGCGTCGTACGGCCTCAGCCCGGACGGGGTAGGGGGGGGCCCCGCCTATTTCGCCGACCCCACCCCGGGGGCCCCCAACACGTCCACGGCCTACGGCCCCCCTGTCGCTCTGCCGGACTTCTCGCACACGCGCGGCATCTACGATGTGCCGTTCAGCCTGTCGCTGGCCCACGGGGACCCCGGCGCGTCGCTCCATTACACACTGGACGGCTCGGCCCCCTCCGCCACGAACGGCATTCTCTACGGGGCCCCCCTCGCCGTCGCTGGCACCACCGTCGTCCGCGCGGTCGCGGTCAAGCCCGGCGCGTTGCCCACGCGCGACGTCGCCACGCACACCTACCTCTTCCTCGACAGCGTGATCGCGCAGACCAACCACCCGGCGGGGTACCCCCCCACGTGGAACGGCTTCGCGCAGGTCAGCTACGGCATCAGCCCGTGGGTCGCGGCGCAGCCGGGGCATTCCGACGCGCTGCGCGAGTCGCTGCTCGCGATTCCCGTGCTGTCCGTCACCGCCCCGGTCGGCGACCTGTTCGGGACGGGGGGGGTGTACGCCAACCCGACGGTTGACGGCCTCGAACGCGCCGTGTCCGCCGAGTGGATCACCAACGGCGTGGGCCAGGTTCAGATTGACGCCGGGCTGCGCGTGCAGGGGGGGGCCAGCCGGCAGTTCGGCAACTCGCCCAAGAAGTCGCTGCGCCTCCTGTTCAAGAGCGCCTACGGGCCCGGCCGCCTGCGCGAGCCGGTGCTGGCCGACGGGGGGGGGGCGGACTTCAACACCCTCGTCCTGCGGGCCGAGTACAATACCTCGTGGGTGCACTCCGACGGCACCCAGCGCGCGTACAGCATCTACATGCGCGACCAGTGGGTACGCGATATGCAGACCGCGATGAGCGGCAGCGGCTCGCGCGGCACCCATGTGCATCTCTTCCTCAACGGCCTCTACTGGGGCCTCTACAACGTGGCGGAGCGCCCCGACGCCGCGTTCGCCGCCAGCGTCTTCGGCGACGAACGCGAGGACTACGACACCATGGTGCCGCAGGGCATCCGCGACGGCAACAACATCGCCTGGAACGCCATGCACGACATCGCCAAGGCTGGCCTCGCCTCGCAGTCGCAGTACGAGGCGATCGCGCAGTACCTCGACATCGGGCATCTCGCCGACTACATGCTTCTCAACTTCTACGCCGGCAACGACGACTGGCCGCACCACAACTGGAGTTGTGTCCGCCGCCGCGAGACGGGCGCCGGATACCGCGTGTACGTCTGGGACGCCGAGCGCACGCTCGAGGGCGTCAACGTCAACCGTACCGGTGCCACGCACACCTCCGGCCCCGCCTACCTGCACACCGCCCTCTGCGCCAACCCCGAGTACCGCCTCCGCTTCGCCGACCGCGTCCACCGCCACCTCTTCAACGACGGCCCGCTCACCCCCCCCGCCGCCGCCGCCAGCTTCACCGCCCTCGCCCGCACGGTCGAGTCGGCCATCTACGGCGAGGCCGCCCGCTGGGGGGCCTACCGCAACGAGATCACCTCCGGCGGCTCCGTCAAACGCTACGGGACGAACGACTGGACCGCAGAGCTAGACCGCCTGCTCACCGTCTATTTCCCCCAGCGGACCGCGATCGTGCTGACCCAGCTCCGCAACGCGAATCTCTACCCCCCCGTGGACGCGCCCGAGTTCAGCCAGCACGGGGGCGTCGTCCCGGACGGCACCACCGTGGCGATTACCGCCGCGCAGGGCGCCATCCACGTCACCTTCGACGGCACCGACCCACGCGAGCCGTTCACCGGTGCCGTCGCCCCCGCCGCCGCCGAGTACGCCGCGCCGTTCGCCGTCACCGCCAAGACGACCGTCAAGGCCCGCGCCCTGCACAACGGACAATGGAGTGCGCTCACCGAGGCCCTCTTCCCCCCCCCCCCGCCCGACTACGCCGCCCTGCGCGTCGCCGAGCTTATGTACGCCCCCCCTGGCGGCGACGACTACGCATGGATAGACCTCGTCAACACCTCCGCCCAGCCGCTCGACCTTTCGGGCGTCTCATTCGTCCCCACGGGCGCGGAGGACCCCGCCATCGAATGGGCCGCGCCCGAAGGCCTCACGGTACCGGGGGGGGGCCACATCGTGCTGGTGCGCAATCCCGCGACATTCGCCACCCGCAACACCGTACCCCCGGGGACCCCCGTGCTGCAATACAAAAAGAACCTCGCCCGGTCCGGCGAGCCAGTCACGCTGGCCGACCCCTCCGGCGAACCGTTCTTCTCATTCACCTACTCCCGCTACTGGTATCCCGAGACCTTCGACAGCGGCCTGTCGCTGGTCGCGGTGGACTTCCTCGCGCCCGAGCCGCTGTGGTCCACCGCCGCCAACTGGCGCCCCTCCACCGTCCCGGACGGCACCCCCGCCGCATCCGAATCCCCCCGCGTCAAATCCCTCAACGTGCAGGGCGGTGTCCTGACATTCACGGCCGACGGCATCGAATGGGGGCATTCGATCCTGTGGTCCGTTGACCTCGCGGACTGGCATGCCCTCCCCCCCGGGTCAGTCACCATCACGGGCGGCACCGTCACCATCCCCCTCCCCCCCGAGGCAACCGCCACCAACCGCTGCTTCTTCAAAATCATCAACCCGTAGTTTTCAGAAGAATTTTCCAGTGTCCAGTTTCGATTCGGCTCGAAACGAAAACCCTTATCCTCTTTTAACCACAATGGACACAATGGTTTTCACAATAGACACGACAGGCATGAACTTAAAATGACACAGAGCCACACGGAGAACCACAGAGCTGCACAGAGAATGTAAAAATAAACTCTGTGTCATTTGTCCGGATTATTTCGAGACGATTCATCAATCCATTGTGTCCATTGTGCATTCCATTGTGTCTTGTGGTTATAGCGAAATCACGTTTAAAGCATACCGTAACAACATCCCGTTAGGGATGTTTCTTTCGGTAGAAGAGAACGCAAAAAAAAATCATGGCATCCCATCGGGATGCCTCTTTTAT
>WRML01000316.1 GCA_009777165.1 Kiritimatiellota bacterium | reverse complement strand
GACCGACGACCGCTTCAACCTGCTGGCCGCAGGGCTGTGGAATTACTCCATCACCTGAGACACCCTACCCAACCGGCGCTTGCTTGCATTTTTTTTGCGCAATCCTTATACCCCAACATGTCTAATAAACTCAAGGCTGTAAGCCTTGCGGAACATGGCAGATTCAGGGTTTCGCCTTGTGCCGTTATCCACAAGGCTTTCAGCCTTGAATCGTCTCGCATATCCTTTCGCAGGGCGTTGCCCTGCGCTAATATGCGCAAGGCTTTCAGCCTTTTGTGTGAACACGCCCTAGGGGACACAGGGGGGGGAATATCCTTTCGTCCCCTAGGCCCCCTTCGTCCCCTCCCTATTGCCATCACCCTTTCAGGGTAACGTATGCCAATGACAAGCTAAATGACGATACCACCGACTTCTTAGTAAAAAAAAACAGAAAAGGCTCACGTCACCGTGAGCCCCTCTGTTTTTCAATTCACTTCCTACCTTATTGAACAGGGATAGGCTCAATTCTCGCCTTGAAGAAATTCTTGGCCGGATCGCCGGGGACTGAATACACCCCTCCACCGACAATCAGGAAAGAGGTGGTGTTAAACGCCTGGTCTAACGACGGCGTCTCCTCTACAATGAGGTTCCCAATCGGGGCAGAGACCGGAGCATCAGCCTTGCCCTCAACAGCCGCGACCACCGTAATGTCTGCCCCGGTAAGGGTCGGCACGATACTCGCAATCTTCAGCTTCGCACTGGTTCCCGAGATGCCGGGGTCAACATTCATCAGGTACGCTTCATACATCCACAGCTGAACCCCGCCAGCAAGCCCAATAGAGGTGCCGTTCGCTGTCTTCCAATTATCATAGTCAGTCTCATCCACCGGATCCCCTGTATCAGCAAAGAGCGTCTCCCCACCAAGTATAATGTCAGGCTTAACGTCTGTCACCACCAACTCATCAATGAATCCGGTTCCTTCGAACTGGATGGCGGTCAGGTCTGTGTCCGACACATTGGAATGGGCTGACATAAACCAAGGCCCTGGTTGAGCCCATTCCTCAGTCCATCCAAACATACTGGTTACAGGTTCTCCTCCATTCACTTGAATAGAAAACATAGATGTCCAAGCCTCCGACCAATAGACCCATGTCAGAGTCAATCGATACCATTGCTCTGGATTGACTTGTCGCTCCAGCTCCGTGAAATATCCATCTACACCATCACCTGCCCAAACAACCAAATTGGAATTAGCATTGGCATAAATAAGTGCCTTCACAGCACGATCAGGCATATCCGGCTGATCCTCGCTCAACACGAACTTGACCATCATATCAACATAGATAGGAGTATTCTCGAAGTTTATCCCTGGGGAGGGTAACACCCGTTCCAACGTCGCCCCTTCCGTGTTCAACGCCATCACGAAGTCATCGAGATACGGCACTTTCTCCACCATCGGAGTGTTACAGGCGCTAAACGCCAGACGCGCCAAGTCGGACGGCTCAAACGTTGACTGGTCCACTCCACTTCCGAAGACCGGCAGCCAATTAGGCGCGAGATAGGTTGTAATTCCGTCACCTGATTGGGGTAAACCCGAACCATGTGCTTCAAAATCCTCCGCTACCCAAGTAGTCCCGTATGCCGCAACCGACAACGCCGTAATTCCCGCGCAGACAAGCGCCTGCTTGAGATTCTGAGTCAGTTTCATGATGAAACCTCCTTCTTTAACCAACAGTTAAACCTTACAAGAGTCTGTTCGACAGTCCGCAAAAAACACCCGTTTTTCAGTGCCGTCGCACACGACTATTCTTTCGTTATAGGAGCAGTTTAGATGAGCCCCTTGGACATTGCAAGCACAAAATTAAAAATTTTTCATTTTTTTTTAGGTCGGGCGGTTTCTCCGGAACCGCCGCACGCCAGAAGGCCATCAAATAAGTTCCCCTGCACCCGTCCCCAAAAAATCACCCCAAAAAAAGTCCCGCAAAAAGTGGTTGCAAAACCGTCCCCTTTCTTTATACTACTCCTCCTTTCAGAAAGGAAGGCTCAATCATGAAGCAGTACAAAGTCGGTCTGGTGGGTATCGGGGCGGTCGGCACCGAGATGGTCAAGGTCTTGCGCCAGCGGGAGTTCCCCGCAAGTGAAATCCGCATCCTCGCGACGCGCGCGCGCGATGAGGAGATCGCGGGCGAGATGTTCCACGTGCGCGAGACCACCCCCGAGGCGTTCGACGGCCTGGACATCGTCCTGTTCGCCGGCACGGAGGGATCGAAAGGCGCCTCCAAGATGTGGGGCTGGGAGGCGGTCAGGCGCGGCGCGATCGTCATTGACAACGGCGACGACTTCCGCATGGACGACCGTGTCCCGCTGGTCATCCCCGAAATCAACGCCGACGCGCTCGACACGCACCAGGGCCTCATCGCGAACCCGAACTGTTCCACCATCATCACCTTGATGGGCATCGCGCCCCTGCACCGCGTCAATCCCCTCAAGCACCTCACCGCCGTCACGTTCCAGTCCGTCAGCGGCACGGGACGCGCCGCCATCGCCGAACTCGACGCGCAGGTTCGCGCCTACGCCAGCGGCGGGAACGTGGAGGTTGCGGCCTACCCGCATCCGATCGCCTTCAACGTGCTGCCGCACATCGGCGGCGAGAAAAAGGAGATGCCGGGCTTCACCTCCGAGGAGGCGAAGCTCACGTTCGAGTCGCGCAAAATCCTCGGGGCCCCCGACCTTCAGATCGGCTGTACCTGCGTACGCGTGCCAGTCTTCTACGCGCACTCCGTCGCAGTCCACGCACAGTTCACGAATCCTTTTACGGTGGAAGCGATCCGCGAAATCGTCGGGGGTGCTCCCGGCGTGAGAATCATTGATGATCTCTCGAACGCGCAGTACCCCATGCCGATCAACTTCCAGCAGGGCGACGACATTGGCGTCGGCCGTATCCGTCTCGACCCCAGTATCCCCAACGGCATCGCCCTGTGGATCTGTGGCGACAACATCCGCAAAGGCGCGGCACTCAACGCTGTCCAAATCGCCGAGGCTCTAGGGCGTGTTGACACAAAAGGCTGAAAGCCCTCGCGCTTGTGTTGAGAAGGCGCAACCTCTGGCGTGCGGCGGCTCGCCGCCGCTTTTCGTCGCGGGGGCTCGCCCCCGCGCGGGGACGGTCGTAGGGGCGGACCCGTGTGTCCGCCCG
>WRML01000315.1 GCA_009777165.1 Kiritimatiellota bacterium | reverse complement strand
GCGGACGGGGGTCGAGCCTGTTCCCCTCCCTATCTTCGGGGACCCCCCCCTCCGGGAGCCCCGGGGGGGGGGGGTGGTCATCGTCACGGGCCGCCAGCCCACCTGCCACGCGGCATCCGTCGCCTGGCTTCGCAAGCACGGGCTGGGGCATCTCGAGATCATCTACGTTGACAAGTACGGGCGTCCGCCCCCCGATAACGGCTCGCGAGGACGCTCGCCCACCACCCCCCCCATGCTGAGCGTGGAGGCGTTCAACACGCTGCACTTCGATGTCGCGATCGACGACTCCCCGGACGCGCTCGACCTGCTCGCGCCCCGCACCGACTGCCGCATCATCATCTTCGACCGTCCCTGGAACCGCGCTTACCCCCCCACCCCCTCCATGTCGCGGGCGCGATCGTGGGCAGACGTTTTGGAACAGATATGCAGACCGAAAACATCAGGCACCTAATCTGGGATTGGAACGGCACGCTGCTGGACGACACGCTCGCGAGCGTCAACGCCATCAACACGATGCTGGCGCGCCGCGGGCTGGCGTGCATTGACGTGCCGTACTACCGCGAGGTGTTCGGGTTCCCCGTCATTGACTTTTACCGCACGATCAATTTCCCGCTGGCGCGTGAGGACTGGGACTGTGTTGCCCGCGAATTCCACGACCTGTTTCTGCAGGAGCCCTCCATGCGGCTTCAGGACGGCGCACGGGAGGCACTGGAGCGGATACGGCGGCGCGGGCTTCCGCAATCCATCCTCTCCGCGTCCGAGCAGGGCATCCTCGACCGGATGCTCGACGGCTTCGGGATCCGTGCGTACTTCACCGACGTGTTCGGCGTGGACAATCTGCATGGCGCGTCCAAGCTGGAACTGGGGCGGGGCCTGCTGCGGAAACTGGCGCTGCCGCCCGAACATATCCTGCTCATCGGCGACACGCTCCACGACGCCGAGGTCGCGCGCGCCTTGGGGGTTCACTGCGTACTGGTCGCGCAAGGGCATCAGTCCGCGCCGCGCCTTGAGCAGTCTGGGATGCCGGTGGTTGCGGATTTGAATCAGGTCGCGAAAAAAGGATAACGGTATTCAGCCACGTTCCGTTACGGGGGTTTAGTTCTGTGCGGCGACGGTAGAGTGCCGCCGCACGCCAGAGGGACACACACGAATTTCTCCCTTGCGCTTCTCCAATGAGCATGATACGCTTATCCCATTTATTTCAACAGGAGGAGACACGTTTGACAAAACCTTTACCGACAGGGAGAAGGCGAAATGTCCTCAATTGTGAAAGCGGATTGTGTGACTAAACCACACGGGAAATTCATCACGTTCGAGGGGCCGGAGGGGAGCGGGAAGACAACGCACATTCAGTTGCTGCGCAAGTTTCTGGAGGCACGGGGCATCCAGGTGTCCGTGACGCGGGAGCCGGGGGGGACGCCGCTTGGGGAGAAAATCCGGGGCCTGCTCCAGCATGACCCGAATGATGTGCCGGTCACTCGCGCGGAGGTGTTGCTGTTTCTGGCGTGTCGGGCGCAACACGTGGAACAACATATCCGTCCTGAACTGGCACAAGGGAAGTGGGTGCTGTGCGACCGTTTCGAGGATTCGACGATGGCGTATCAAGGCTATGCCCGCGGGTTCGACCTGGCGTTGCTCGACCGCATGAATGATTTTGCGGCGAATGGGTTGCGTCCTGATTTGACGTTACTGCTAGATGTGTCGCCGGAGACGAGCCGTGCGCGGCTGGCGGCGCGCCCGTCAACGCCCGACCGTATCGAGCGCGAACACGGCGGGTTCCATGTGAGGGTTCGTGACGGGTTTTTGGATCTGGCGAAGAACGCGCCCGAGCGGTTCATGGTTGTCAATTCCGAACGGGAGCAAGAGGCGGTGAGCACGGACATTTGTTCGGTGGTCGCGGAACGGTTCCGTTTTGACAGGATTACCATCACATGAAAATGTTCTCACATCATGGCACGAAGGACACAAAAGCGACGCTCCTGGTTCGTTGTGCCGATGTGAGGGAAAAAGGGAAGCAGCATGACATTCGATGAGACATTTCAACTGATGAAGCGGGCGTTGGATGTGGGGCGTCCGGCGCATGGGTATCTGATTGTCGGGGCGGTGAGGGGGCATGGCATGGACTTGGCGATCCGTGTCATCCAGACGTTGTTCTGCACGGGCGAGACGAAACCGTGCCAGACGTGTGAACGGTGCCGCCGGGTGTCGGAGCGTATCGAGCCGGATGTGCATTGGATTTTCCCGGAAATGAAGTCGAGGGTCATCAGCGCGGAGCAGATGCGTGAGCACTTGCTTGCGGAGATTTCGCAGACATCCCTTGCGGGCGGGTGGAAGGTCGGGGTGTTGGTCGGCGCGGACCGCTTGAATGAGGCCTCCGCGAACGCATTCCTCAAAACGCTTGAGGAACCGCCGGAAAAAACGCTGTTCCTGTTGCTGACGGATACGCCGCAGCAGTTGTTACCGACGATTGTTTCGCGGTGTCAGCGGATTGACCTTGATGCGTTCCGTGATCTGGCAGAGCCGTGGCGGAGCGATCTGCTCGATACGCTTGCGAGTCCGTTCTACCGTTCGCCGATGGAGCGCATGGCGAGTGCCAGCCACCTGTACGGCATCCTGCAAGAGATGCAGGTGAAGGCGGAGGCGTGGGTCAAAGTGGAAGCCGCGGCAAACAAAAAAGTGGAGGATGACGAGGATGTGTTCAAGGCGAAGGTGAGCGCGCGCTATCGGGAATTGCGGATGGATTTTTTGATTTCGCTCATGCGCTGGTTCCGTGATTTGTTCGTCATCAAGTCAGGTGGCGCAGAGTGGGCGTATTTCACCGAGCGGCTGGAGGTACTGAAGGAACGTGCCGCGCAGTTGACGTTTGCGCAGACGTTTTACAACCTGAGCGCTATCGAGGAACTGGTGCGGCAGTTCGATCGTAACCTGAATGAGGAGACGGTGTTGGCGTATGCAGTGGATCGCATGTTTCATGGTGTGTGAGGAGAGGGTATTTTTTCCTCGCACCTGCTCAGCAAATCGTACACGACAGGGTCTTTGATGCGGACCTCTTCGCGCGTCAGTCCGTCAAGCTCATGCGGGAAGACAATCCAGTCCTCGGTCTGGCGGACGTGGAAGTCGGGCGTGAGGGGGGTCTTGTTCTGCGAGGGCTTCCAGTAGACGGGCGCAAGTTTGGCGTCGGCCCCA
>WRML01000314.1 GCA_009777165.1 Kiritimatiellota bacterium | reverse complement strand
CGGCACCCACTCCGGCTTACCGACGGAATCATTCCCGACCCACGTCACCTCATACTCTAAGTTGTTCGACACCGCCCACGCCGCACCCGCGTAAACTGCCACGCCCAACATCACACTTATTTTCATTTCAGGCCTACACTGCGACTCGGCAGGGATGCCTCCACGTTAAGGCTTAGCGCGTTGCGCCATAAATCAGGATGTTGACGCCCAGTTTGATCGCGTCGTCTTCCAGATAACTGCCGCAATACTTGTTCGGGGAAAGTTCCCACGCGCCGGCCATGCCGACCGGGCTGTAGATGACCGCCGTGTTGCCGTCCGTCTCCATCGTGAGGATGTTCGGGGGGATGGCCGGGGCGTTGTTGTGCGCCTTCTGCAAGGCAGGCGTGATCTGCAGGGTGGTGATGTCGTTCGGCACCTTGAAGAGGGAATGCCCCTGGCGCAGCGTGTTGAACGGCGTGCCGGGCAGGACCTCTGCCATGACCTTGCGGAACGCCACGTCGAACGCCTTGCGCCCGCAACAGGCCTCCGCGATGAGCAGGCCGCCGCTGTTGAGGTAGTTGCGCAACGCCGTGACCTCCGCCGCCGTGAGCGAGAACGTCTCGTGCCCGGTCAGGTAGATGATGGGGGAGTCCAGCAGCGCGGGATCCGTGAGGCGCATCTCCTTCGTGGTGAACTTCACGGGGGCCCCGGTCCGCTGGTTGTACTGCGAGAGCAGGACCGACAGCCCGACGTGGCGCGTCTTCCACCCGCCGTCCTCGCCGTACATGACCTGGGCGATGTTCATCGAGCCGGCGGTGGAGACCTGCTTGGCGTCCTCGAACTTCGTCTTCTTCACGTTCTCGACCATCCACGTGCGCATGGCGGTGGCGTAGGTCATGATGTTCATGCCGAGCTGTTGCGCGGACTCCGGCGTGTAGGCGATGATGTTGTCATCCTCCAGCGGGTCCCAGCCCACCTCCATGCCGAAGCGCGAGATGATGGCGACCGTGCGGCAGTCAATGGTCACGCCTTCGAGCCACGCGTCATTGCCCTTGTGAACCGTGCGCACCCCGGGGCGGTACCCGACCTTGTCGAGCTCGTAGTACGAATGGAAAATCGGGTGGTCCGGGCTCAGGCGCTGCACGGGGGCCTCCGGGAACACCTCGTTCAGCACCTTGACGGCAGAGTCGTAGAACGGCTTCGAGCCCATGCCCGCGTTGAGGACAATCGTCCCCCCCTTCAGCAGGAACTCACGCAGTTTCGCCTTCTCCGTCGCGTCCAGGCTCCAGTGGTAATGGCCGGAACGGTAGAGGATGGGGTTGTTGTCCGGGTCGGCGTCAACATCGGCGAACGACTTCACCTCGAACTCGTAATCCACATCCGCGATGCTCTTCAGCGACTTCAGCAGATTGTTGAGGTCGTTCGGGCGCGCGTTCCAATCCCGCTCGTCATATTGCGACATCATCTTCACGAACATCGTCGGCGGTTTCGGCGGGTTCTTCTTCTCCGAGCGCGACATCGGCGCGGCCGGCGGCGGCGGGTACGGGATGAACGTCTCGCCGCCCGTGACGCTCGCCGGTGGCGGCGGGATTTCCTTGCGCGGCGGCGGCGGGACGAACCCGGCCTCGTCGGAACCATCACCTTGGAAAATATGCGCCGATTCGACCGTCAACGCCAACGCGGTCACCACGAAGATGAAACACGCCCTAACCTTTACCCATTTTGTCAACATGTCGCCACTCCTCACGTCACACGGCAAACCAGCAATTCCGAATCTGAAATTTTACACCGATTCCCGAATGTGCCAAATACAATATTTGCTTTTCCCCACGTTGTCAAGCGTATTATTTTAGAAAAAAAAGCAGAAAAAAAACAGTGGGTACCGGAGGGTCCCCCTTGCGCGGGACGGGCGGACGATTATGGAGTGCGGTGGCTCACCACCGCACTCCAGAGATTGCCGCTTCCCTCACGGCTCGGAGACTTCCTCGCCACGGGCGCAAACGCGGAAGCCAATGTACCAGGACAAGGTGTAAGCCGAGGTGCTACCCCGCTCCGCGGAGCGGATGAAGGAGGCAGTAATGGAACTCCAGTAGCCGCCGCGCTGAGACCGAGTGGAGCCGCCAAGCACAGGTTGGTCGCCGCCGCCAACGGCGGGATAGGCGTCATAATAGAGAGAGGTGGGATAGCTGTCGAGGCACCACTCCACCACGTTCCCGTGCATGTCGTACAGGCCCGCGCGGTTCGCCCGCTTCAGCCCGACGGGCCTGGCGACGTAACTGCCATACGCCGCATCGCCCTCCGCCAGATTTCCAATCCACCACGCCACCTCGTTGATGCGGTTCGTCCATGAGGCATCGAAACCAGTGTAGGACGCCAGCGGCAAATCGGTGTTGTTGAACGTGCCGACCGTCCCCGCGCGGCAAGCCACCTCCCACTGCGCCTCCGTCGGCAGGTCGAACGCCAGGGAGACGCCGCCGAGCGTGTCCACCTTGTTGCTCAGCGCCCAGAGGAAGCCGCCAGACGACGGGGCAGTGCCGGGGTCGTCCTGCTTGCGGATGTCGTTGTAGGTGATCATCGCCACGGGGCGGTCGTCGCCCGTGGGGTTGGCGAGTCCCGGGGGATCGTAGCCGTCCATGACGTGGCGGTACTGCGCCTCCGTCACCGCGTACACGCCGATGTAGTAGCCGCTGAGCGTCAGGTTGGTCTTGTTGACGGGGCTGGCCTCTGCGACGAGCGACCCCATCCAATCGTTGGTGTCAGAGGGGGTAGGCAAGATGTAGCGCAGGTAGAGGTGGTGGGTCTTGGAGGCTAGATCGTTGGTCACGCAGAAGTCCGCCGGGAGGCGCGTCACCGTGTAGTGCTCGTTCGTCAGGTTGATGACGATGGTGTGGCCCACGCGGTCCGTCCACGTGATCTCGGGGTCGGGGACGTATGGGTAATAGGACGGGTCAATGGACATCCCGGGGTCCGCCGCATAGAGACGGAAGAACTTCATCGGGTTTGAGCCGACGTTGACGATTGCGTCGCCGATGTTCTTCGTCAGGGGCGTGACCTCCGCCCACGGGCCCGCGAGGGTGTCCGCGGCCTCGATGTGCAGGTCGGTGTCAACCCTGCCCAGTGGGGGGGCCCACTTGAGGGTGACGCTTCCCGCGTTGACCGTGATGTTGGTGATGGGGAGGGGGGTGTCCGCGGCCGTTGCACGGCCCGCGATGATGAGTGCGGCGAA
>WRML01000313.1 GCA_009777165.1 Kiritimatiellota bacterium | reverse complement strand
GGTGGAGAAGGCCCAACCCCGGGGGGGCGGCGGCCCCCCGCCGCTTTTCGTCGCGAGGGCTCGCCCCCGCGCGGGGACGGTTGTAGGGGCGGACCCGTGTGTCCGCCCAGTCGCTGGTGCGTGGGGCGAGCCCCACGCATGAAAGCAGCGGCTATATGCGCCCCGACAGGGGAAACCCGCCGCACGCCAGAGGACCGCATCGGGACGCAAAAAAATCCTTGTCATTGGAACGTTCGAGAGCTTCGCCCTATTTCGGCTACACGTTGACTTAAAATGCCCTAGTGGATCTCACGGAGGGCGAGGAGGGCGAAGGCGGTGGCGCGGATTTTGGCGTCGTCGGTGGTGCCGTCCCAGTACCCCCCCCCCTTGGGATCCTTGCGCAACGTGCTGATGAGTACGCGCGCGAAGTCGTTGCGCCAGTCCAGAGCCTCCGTCTCACGCAGCAGCAGCCCCCCCCTGTGCCGGTTGACGAGCCGCGCGAAACTCCAGAGCGATTCCGGGTCTCTCGCTTCCGGCGGGTAATTGGACGCGAAGGCCTCAATCTCCTCCAATGCCTCGCTGTCCGGAAACGCGTGCGGCCCGGACTGTATCATCCCCAACCACACCCCAGACTGCACGATGGCCTCATGCCAAAGCCAAACGTCGTTCCGCTTCGGCATATCCTCCTTACTCAGGATCCGCGCCAACCTCCAGCGATGGGGAATGATGGCTTCGATGCGCGACTTCCGCTCGGGCGAGTCCGCAGGGAGCGCATGGGCGATCATCAGTATCCGCCACGCGTAAACTTCCCATGCCGCATCTGCCTCGACCGGTTCGCGGTCCAGCCACACCACCGCGCGGTCGCGGGCGATGGCGTCAACCGCGTCGCCCATGCCTTTCAGCGCGAGCCAGGCGACCGAAGTCAGCAAGGTGTTGCCGTAGGCGCTTCCCCACGAGCCGTCGGGCTGCTGCCGCGCGGCGAGCCAGTCCGCCGCGAGGCGCATCGCGTTGTCGGCCTCGTTGCGCAGGGATGTGTCGAGCCCCCCCCCGGCTGGCGCATGACGGGAATGCCGACCTCCGCCGCGACCGCCGCGCCGCCGCCGAAAAACAACACCCCCGACAGGTTTAGGATGGACAAAAAACGGCTCATGGTTTATCCTCTTGAATGTTTTTCATTTTACCGTTTTCCGTGCGGAAAGGAAAGCGGTTTGTTACGGCGATAGTGTTTATGAGTGACCAACAGAATAAATGTAACGGCCGCGGGCTGAGCCTCCTCTCGGGGGGGCTGGACAGCCAGCTGGCGATCTGCGTCCTGCGCGAGCAGGGGGTGTATGTCGAGGCGGTCGTCTTCTCCAGCCCGTTCTTCAAGATTGACGCCGCGAAGAAAGCCGCCGCGCACCTGGGCGTTACGCTTCACGTCGTCCCGTTCACGCGCGACATCCTTGATCTGGTGGAGTCCCCCCGCCACGGTTTCGGGGGGGCCATGAACCCGTGCATTGACTGCCACGCGCGGATGATCCACAGGGCGGGGGAGATGATGACGGAGAGGGGCTTCGATTTCGTCGCGACGGGGGAGGTGCTGAACCAGCGCCCCATGTCGCAGACGCTCAGGTCGCTCGCGCAGGTCGCGAAGGACGCGGGGCTGGGGGGGTGCCTCCTGCGCCCCCTCAGCGCATTGCACCTGGAGCCGACCCTCCCCGAGATAGAGGGGGTGGTTGACCGCAACCGTCTGCTCGATTTGAACGGCCGCTCGCGGAAACCGCAGATGGAACTGGCGAGGACATTCGGGCTTGTCGAGTACCCCTCCCCGGCGGGGGGGTGCCGCTTGACGGAGAAGGGGTTCTGCCGGAAACTGGCGGATCTGAAAACGCATGAGGGGTTTGCGGATGAGCGTCTCGTGTGGTTGTTGCTCTACGGGCGGCACTTCCGTCTCCCCGGCGGCGCGAAGTGCATCGTGGGGCGCGACATGCGCGAGAATACGGCGCTGAAGGAGATGCGGCAGGAGGGGGATGTGCTGATGCACACGGTTGACGTGCCGGGCCCGGCCGCCCTGCTGCCCCGGGGGGGGGGACCTGCGGACATCGCGCTGGCCGCGTCCATCTGCGCGACGTATGGCGATCGCGGCGATCGGCAAGCGGCAGTGGTACGCGTTTTGGCGGGAACCCTCTCCGAGTCAAGCGCCCCCTCGTTGCCGAGGGACCACTTGAGCACGTGGATGTTGTGAGCGCGTTGCTCCTTTCGGGCATCCTCCCCGATCATGTTTTCATCTGACAGTATTCCCATTGTGTCCAGTGGGAATCGTATCTCGTCAGGTCAAGGAAATCCACTTGCCCCTCAGGAACATCACAAGCAGCACGATGATCACCACGAGCAGAAACGCGATGATGGCGATCCAGGCCTTGTTGCTGTTGGCCTTTTTCCCGAACGCCTCGGGGGGGGCCTGCTTCGACGGCTGGTCTGGGATGATGATGGTGGTCCGGGAGATGTTCTGCGTGTCGCCCGTGCGGTTCTGCGGCACATCGTCGCCGTCAATGGACATGGAGACGTCGCCGACGATGATGATGTCGTTCTTGTAGAGGCCCGAGAGCTTGACGGTCTCGCCATTGACTTTCGTCCCGTTCGTCGAACCCAGGTCGCGCAGCAGGAAGCCGGTCTTGGTCTTTTCGATTTCGCAATGCGTCCCCGAGACGGACCCGTCCTGAATTGTCCAGTCATTGCCGTCACGTCGCCCGATCCGGGTCACAGGCTTGTCGAGTTGAAACTGTTGTCCCGCCATCGCTCCTGACACTATTGTGAGATAAGCCATTCTGAACTCCTCATATGAAAAAGAATGGATATATCATATCCCCATCCGCAGGAACTGTCAATGTGATTTCAGATGTTTTTACGTTTTTTTCTCGGGCGTGTTGACACAAAAGGTTATGCGGATATCAAACAAGACCAAAGGTCTTGCGGATATTAGCGCATTTTAAGTCAATGTGTAACCGAAATAGGGCGAAATTCTCGAACGTTCCAATGACAAGGATTTTTTTGCGTCCCGATGCGGTCCTCTCCCCCAGCCCCCTTTTGAAAGGGGGTACCGCCGTATCCGTCGGCGGGGGTTTGTTCATGGCGTAACCAGTGACTGGGCGGACACACGTGCCCCCCCTACAACCGTTCCCGCGCGGGGGCAAGCCCCCGCGACGAAAAGCGGCGGCGACCCGCCGCCCTCCGCAGGGTGCGCCTCCCCAACACACGCCCGAGGGCGTTCCGC
>WRML01000312.1 GCA_009777165.1 Kiritimatiellota bacterium | reverse complement strand
TGGGAGGGGTATAGCGGCGGGTAGGAGAGCGCGACCGCCGACGGGGAGCTCTGCGCCGCCCCCCCCCAGCGCGCGCGTTTCGAGGCCGCCGCCGAGGTGCGGCGTCAGCGCGGGCAGACGGTCTATCCGCTCGACGAGCCGTTCCTGCAAGCGCTTGAACAGGGACTCCCCCCCTGCGCCGGGATCGCGCTGGGCATTGACCGTCTCGTCATGCTCGCGTGTGATCAGACGGACATCGCCTCCATCCGCCCCTTCTGCCAGCGCCCGGGGGGGCTGTGGTGAAAAATGAGCATTGACGAACTCCCCGAAAAATGGGAACATAAACGTATTATGAATCACATCATTAACTGTCTTGTGGAGAATAGACCCGGTGTGCTGGCCCGGATCGTGGGGCTGATTTCCGGGCGCGGATACAATATCGAGACGCTGAACGTCGGGCCGACCGCCAACCCGACCGTCTCGAAGATGACCATCGTCGTCCCGGGCGACGCGCGGGTCATCGAGCAGGTGACCCGCCAGCTCGCGAAGCAGGTGGACGTGATCGAGGTCGTCAACATGACCAACCTCCGCCACCTCGACCGCGAGCTCATCCTCGTGCGCGTGGGCGCGACCAAGCACAGCATCCGCGCCGAGGTCCTCGAGCTCGCCTCGCTCTTCAAGGCGCGGGTCGTCGGTGTACAGGAGGATTCCGTGACCATCGAGATGGCCGGCAACCAGGAGACCGTCTCGGACTTCCTGCGTCTCCTGAAGCCGTACCGCATCCTCGACATCTCGCGCACGGGCGTCGTCGCCGTCGGGCGCGAGAACGCGCAGTAAGGGGGGCCTCGCGTATGACATCGAACACTTACCGTTTCGCGCTGTTGGGGCATCCTGTGAGCCAATCGCTTTCGCCGCGTATGCACACGGCATCGTTCTGCTCGCTCGGCATCCAGGCGCAGTACGAACTCATTGACGTGTTGCCCGAGGCGCTTGCGGAACGTTTGGAGCGGTGCCGCGCGGACGGGTTCACGGGCGTGAACGTCACCTACCCGCACAAGCTCGCCATCGTTGCGCTGATGACGCGCGTGGATCCCATCGCCCAACTCGCGGGCGCGGTCAACACCGTGCGGTTCGATGCGGACGGGCCCTCGGGTTTCAACACCGACATCACCGGATTTTTGGCATCGCTTAACGAGGACTGCGGGATTACACCCGAGGGCAAGCGCGTGCTGGTCTTCGGGTGCGGCGGCGCGGGACGTGCCGTCGCGCTGGGCTGCGCACAGTCCGGCGCGGCGGAGATTGCGCTTGCCGATTGCGACACGGGCAAGGCTCTGCAACTGGCGCAGGAGTTGTCGCGCGTCCCCAGCAGCCGCGCCAACGTCCGCGTGGCGGCCGACGGGTGTGCCGCCTCGCGCGAGGCCGGCCTGGTGGTGCACTGTACCCCTGCCGGGCTTCGCGCGGCGGATGTGTCGCCGCTTCCGCCCGAGGCGTTCCGTCCTGGGCAGGTGCTGTACGACGTGGTCTATGCGCAGTCCGTCACGCCGACCATGCGCGTCGCGCGGGAGGCGGGGGCGAAGACCGCCAACGGGTTGGGGATGTTGCTTCACCAAGGCGCGCATGCGTTCAACCTCTGGACCGGGCTGGACGCGGATATCGAGGCCATGCGGAAGAGTCTCACACAACGGCACGAAGATCACAACGGATAATGCGAACGTGTATCCTTTGTGACCTTTGTGCTTTTGTGTGAAGGGGGGGGCGTCATGTTTTCTGTCATCACACTTTCGTATAACAAGCTGACGTGCACGAAGCGATGCCTGTCCGCGCTCATCACGGATTCCGTCGTGGATGAGCCGTGGGAGATGATTGTCGTTGACAACGGCTCGACGGACGGCAGCGGCGAGTGGTGCGGCACGGCGTTGGTCGCCCTCGGCGTGGCGCACGGTGTTCCCGTGACGGTCCTGCACAACGCCGGCAATGTCGGCTGCTCTTACGCGCGCAACCGCGCCATCGCTGTGGCAAAGGGCGACTACCTCGTGTTTGCGGACAACGATATCGTGCCGCGCACGCGCCGCTGGATGCCGATTCTGCGCGATACGCTTGCGGTGGTCCCCCATGCGGGGATGGCCGGAGTGAAGATGGTGTACCCGTGGGCTCCCTACCCGATCCAGTGTGCCGGGGTCGGCATTTCGCAGCGCGGCCACGTCTGTTTCCGGGGGCGTGGCGAGCCGATTGACGATCCGCGTTTCAACCGTCAGGAAACCGTGCAGTGTCTCATCAGCGCGTGCCTGTTGATCCCTGCGGAGCTGATCCGGAGACACGGCGGGTTTGACGAGGCGTTCCACCCGGTGCAGTTCGAGGATTTCGATCTGGTCTACCGCTTGCGCGAGGCGGGTTACGAGGCCGTCTATACCCCTGCGGCGGAGATGTACCATTTTGAGAGCGTCACCACGCAAGGCACGCCGACTGTCCACAACGCGGCGGTTGTCGTGCGCAACGGCCTGTTGTTCCAGAAACGGTGGCGGCATCTTTTTGAGCGCGAGGACGGTCCCTCCGAAGACGCCTGCCGCTGGCGCGCGGTCGAGGCGGTCGCGTTTGACGCGATCGGGGAATTGCCGCTGGTCTGAGTGTTCCTCACACAACGGACGCAACGTGAAAGGGGAACGCCACCAACAGGCAACGCCCGCATGACAGGGCAGGAAGTCTCTCAGAACGTCTTGGGGTGGATACGGATGCGCACGACGCCGTTGGAGACGTTGGTTTCGATGTCCCCGATCTGCGTGGCATGGATGGGGATGTAGAATTGGCGGATGAGGAAGGTCGCGTGGGGATTGCCAAACGCGGAAGCCGTGAGTGAGAGGACGTTGCCGTCGGCCATGGTTTGGACGCTCCGATCATCAAGCTGGCGCGAAAGCGCGAAGGCGATGTCGTAGCGTCCGTCACGCTCACGCATGTCCGCGGCTTGACTTACCGGGGCCCCCTCCCACCCGACATCCGTGGAGAGCAAACGCGCCACCTGACTCACGCGCGACTCGGTCACCCCTTCCGGAGAGAAGGAGATCGTGTGCCGCGACGCCGCCATCACGTATTCCGGCCGAGACGGCAGGGCGTGTGTCTCCGAAACCGCCGCAGAGGGGGGGGGGGCTCCGCCGGCCGCCCCGAGATGCCTCACGTCGCGATGGAACGCGAACATCAGCCCCGCCCCGGTCCTCCGCAGCAAGGGGGCCACCCAGCCCAAGATATGTTCAAGGCGCGGGTTCACTGGACCCGGAC
>WRML01000311.1 GCA_009777165.1 Kiritimatiellota bacterium | reverse complement strand
CCCATGAGATCCTGCGGCAGACGCTGGAGGGGGGGGGGATGGTGTGGCTGGGGTTCGGGGGGGGGCTCCTCCTGCTCAAAAACCCGGACACCCGTTCCAAGCACAGCCTGACGGTCATCTGCTCCGCAATGCTGGTGATCCTCTATGCCAATGCCGTTGTCGTGGAGTTGGGGCACCTCAACCTCCTTGCCGGGGCACTGTACCTGCCGTTCGCGTGGCTGGACCTGGAGAGGTGGTGGGGGGCAATCATCCTCCCTGTCCTCAACTGGGGGGGGCTGGTGTGGTTTTTCGTCATGCTCGTCAAGACGCTGAAGGCATACGGGTTCCGCTCCCCCATCGCGCACTACGCCGCCTGTTTCCTCCTGCTGGTGAACGCGCCCGTGCTGTGGACGCTCAACCGCATCCAAGGCGATTTTTTCGTGATTGGGCTAATCCTGCTCGCATACACGATGTACACGCGCAACAAGCTGTATTCCGCGCTCGCGCTGGCGGGCGCCATCCCGCTCAACCCGACGGCGGTGTTCCTCGCAGTCCCGTTCTTCTACGCGAGGGACTGGAAGTGGGTTGCCCGTTTCCTCCCCGCCGCCATCGCGCTGTCCGCAACGGTGCTTTGCTGCCTGCATTTCACGGGGGTCAAAATCTTGGATCTCGTGAAAGGCACTTACCTCACGGGGGGGGGGGGATGGATGCTCGCGGCCAGGGCCCTTCTGCTGGCTGGGGTACTGGGGGGGGGGGATCACTCGGGAAAGGAGAAAGCATGGAAGAACAGGAAGGATGCGGTCGGGACGGTGCTAAACAGCCTCCCCCCCCTGCTGTTCGCGATGGTCGCGGCGGCCCCCCGCACGTGGGAACACCTGTTCGTTTTCCTGACGCTGCCGTTCCTGCTGCTGCTGAAGAAGATGCAGACGGCGGTCGAGTGGGCCTTGTGGGGGTTCGCCTACGTGCTGGTCTTCCTGCTGCCGGAGCCTCAGCTTTTCTCCGTGTCCATGTTCCGCATGCTTGGGGCGTTTGCCCTGTTCTACGTGTGCATGAAAACCGCCAAGCACAACCCCACGCACTGGTTCTCGGAGGTGTCCGAGAAATTCGAGCGACTCACCATCCCCAGGAGGCCCCCCCAATGGCGCAAAGGATGAAAAGGTGGTCAGACAAAAAGGTGGCGCAGACATTCTTAGTCGTCGCGGCGATCTGGGCGCTGGAGTTGTTCAGCGTTCAGGTGATGTCGTTTGACTTCGGCTACCCAGTCCCGATGCGGAAGTGGATGGGGGCGCATGCGGTCCGGCTTCTGCTGGATGCCGCGTTCGCCTCCGGCTGCGTGTTCCTGCTGCCGCGCCGTGTGACGTGCGCGTGCTTCATCGGGTTCGCGGCGTTCGCCCAGATCGCGGTCTATTACAAGGCCGTGTTCGGGCGCGCGTTGACCTGGACGACGATGCAGGCGCAGTGGGCGGAGGGGATCGCCGGGGCGCGTTTCGATTGGGCCTATGTGTGTACCCCCCTCCTGCTGGCGTTGCTGACGTTGCTGGCGGTCAAATTCTGGCTGCTGGCGCGGGCGCGGCCCCGGCATCCCGCAATGCGCCGGGCAGGTGCGGCGGCGTGGGCGGTCTATGCCCTGACGGCCCTCACGGCGATGGTCTGGATTGACCCCCCCCTGAAGTTGCGATCGTTCACGACGGGCGACCGGCTGGGCATGACCTACGGCTTCGTGCTGCTGTGGGCAGGGGAGGCGGTCTATCTCAATCAAGAGCAGTTGTTGCAAGAGGCGGTCTGGCAACGCAAAAATACCTCCGACCGCCTTTCGGAGATTGAGCCGCCGCTGGCGCTCACAGGGGATGTCGTGATCCTCCAGGTGGAGAGCCTCGACTGGCGTGTGCTGAACCACCGCGTGGGGGGGGCCCCCATGACGCCGTTCCTCAACCGTCTGGCGGACGAGGCGATGCTCTTCAAGATCTCCGCATTCCATGCGAACGGGTCTGGCGACGCGGACTTCCTCCTGCTCAACGCCGTCCCCCCCTCGTCTCAGGTCATGACGTACAACCTCGTGCATTACCCCTACCGCGACACCCTGCCGCAACTCGCCGCAAGCGCCGGATATGCGACGGCGGCGTTCCACGGCAACACGGGGTCGTTCTTCTCGCGGGCCTGGGCGTTCAAGCACATGGGATTTGATGAACTGTGGTTTCTGGAGGAGCTGCGGGACACGGGCGGGCTGCCCGTGAGCCTCTGGGGCATACGGGATGACACGCTTCTGGAGTTCTCGCACATGCGGTTGCAGGAGGCGCGGGGGGGGCGGCCGCAACTGCATTACATCATCACCCTTACCAGCCACCAGCCGTTCATCTACCTGGAACCCGCCGCGCGGCTCTTCCTGCCGGGGGCGGACACCATGCTCGACCGTTATTTCGACAACATGAATTTTGTGGACCGCCACGTGGAACAATACGTCGGCGGGCTGGCACCGGGGACGCTGGTCATCATTTTCGGCGATCACCGCGCCCCGGTCAATTACGCCAGCGGCGAGGACTCTGCGCAACACGTGCCGTTCATCCTCCATCGTGTGGGGGAGCGGCTGGCGGCGCGGCAGGTCAGCCGCATATTGCCGATCGCGCAGTCGGGGGAGTTGACGATGCTGGATGCCGCATCCTACGTCCACCGATTGTTTAAGGAGGAGAGGGACGAACATGAATAAACGGATTTTCTTATCGCCGCCGTGGATGGGCGGCACTGAACAAAAGATGGTCGAGGCGGCGTTCGCGTCGGGTTATATCGCCCCGTGCGGCCCGATGGTGGATCAATTCGAGACGGTGTTCGCGCAGGCGGTCAATGCGCCCCATGCTTGCGCGTTGTCCAGCTGTTCCGCCGCGCTGGACCTGCTCTTCCACGAGCTCGGCATCCAGAAAGGTGACCGCGTGTTCTGCTCGGACCTGACGTTCGTCGCGTCCGTCGCCGCCGCCGTCCATCGCGGCGCGGAGCCCGTGTTCATTGACTGCGACGAGGCCACATGGACCATGAACCCCGATCTGCTCGACGAGGCGCTCGCCGACGCGAAACGGGACAACGCGTTGCCCAAGGCCGTCGTCGCCGTTGACCTCTACGGGCAGTGCTGTGACTACGACCGCATCGGGGCGCTCTGCGAAACCTACGGCGTGCCGCTCATCATCGACGCCGCCGAGGCCGTCGGCGCGACGTACCGGCAGCGCCCCTCCGGCAACGCCGGGGGGGCCTCTGTCTATTCGTTCAACGGCAACAAGATCATCACCACCCCGGGCCGCGGGGTGCCGGTCCCCCCTCATCACCACATCC
>WRML01000310.1 GCA_009777165.1 Kiritimatiellota bacterium | reverse complement strand
AGGCCTGCATCGCGCCTAGAAAAGGCAACGGCTCCCCCCCCCCCCCCCCCCCCCGGCTCGCGGGGACGCTCGCCCTCCAGATGGTTGATGGGGGGACGCTCGCCCTCCAGATGGTTGATGCGGAACATGGCCCCCCCGAATCCGTAGCCCGCCACGATCACGAACCGCCCGTCGCCCAACGGGACCGGGGAGGGGGCCGCCACGCTCGGCGCGAACGCCGCCGTGTGCCACAGCAACGCCCCCCCCCCGTCGGCCGCGACCCCCACGACCCCCCCCAGGCCTGCGTAGACGTACTGCCGCACCCCCCCCACCTCCATCGGGATGATGGACGAATGCGACATCCCCAGCCCGTGGGTGTTCGGCGTCTCGAAGACGGTCTCGCCGGTCTTCACGTCAATGCCGCACATCAGCACGTTTGTCCCGGCGGGGGCGAGGATGGCGACCCCCCCCTCGATGATCGGGCACTGGCCCGTGTACCACAGCGGGACCTTGGTGCCGTAGCGTTCCGCCATGTCGATGCCCCAGCGGTAGGCCCCCCCCTCGGCCGACAGGCACAGCACGTGGCACTGGGGGCCCACGGTCACGACCGCGTCGCCGTCCGTCGCCGCGACGGTGCGGGAGATGCCGTGGTTGCGCTTCGTTCTGACGGCGTAGAGGTGCTCCCAGCGCATGGCCCCGGTGTCGGCGTTGAGGCAGACCAGCATATCCCCCCCCCTCGCCTCGTCGTAGTCCAGCAGGTAGAGGCACCCCCCCATGACGGCGGGCATGGCATGGCCGTCGCCGACCTCGGCCTCCCACAGTATGCGGGGCCCCCCCTCGGGCCACTCGGTAAACAGCTCCCCCGCGTCGCGGGCGACGTTATCGTGCAGGGGCCCCCTGAAGCACGGCCACGAGCCCCCAGAGACCCCCGCCGGGACATCGGGAAACGCCCTGAAGCAGCCCGCTAGGTCTATGCCCGGCTGCGCCGCCTCCGCCCGCGCCTCCGCGAGGGCCCCCCCCTCCTCCGCGACCCGCACGGCCAGCGCGACCGTCTCGCGCGACAGCCACCCGTTCAGCACCGCCCCTGCGGCGACTGCCGCAAGGAGGGTCGCGAAAATGGGAATGAACCGTTGCATCGGGCGTTACCCGTTGCGCTTCTCGAAGTCCTTCATGAAGGAGACGAGCGCCTCGACGCCCGCGACGGGGAAGGCGTTGTAGATGGAGGCGCGGATGCCGCCGACGGAGCGGTGCCCCTTGAGCTGTTTCATCCCGGCCTCGGACGCCTGTTTGATGAAGAGCGTCTCGAGTTCCTCGGTGGGCAGGCGGAACGTGACATTCATATCCGATCGGCTCTCTTTCTGCGCGGTGCCGCGGTAGAAGCCGCTGCCGCCGTCAATCGCGTCGTAGATCAGCTGCGCCTTGTCGCGGTTCTGCGCAAAAAGTTTCGGCAGTCCCATCTTCTTCATCCAACGCGTGGTCAGGCAGAGCATGTAGATGCCGAAGCAGGGGGGGGTGTTGTAGAGCGAATTGTCGTCGATGTACGTCTGGTACTTGAGCATGGTCGGGAGGGTGATGCTGCCCTTGGCGGCGAAGTCCTTCCGGATGACGACGAGCGCGAGGCCGGAGGGGCCAAGGTTCTTCTGCGCCCCGGCGTAAACGAGGCTGAACCGCGCGTAGTCGCGCGGGCGGGAGAGGATGTCGGAGGACATGTCCGCGACCAGGGGGGACCCCGTCTCGGGGATGTCCTTGAGCTGGGTGCCGGCGATGGTCTCGTTGGTGGTGAGGTGGCTGTAGGCGGCGCCCGGTGTCCAGGTCATCTCGGCGGCGGACGGCATTCGCGTGGGGATTTCCTTCTGCGTGTCCGCCGCGAGGTTGGCGTTGCCGATGATGCGGGCCTGCTTGACCGCGGCCGCGCTCCAGGAGCCGGAGTTGACGTAATCCGCCACCTGCCCCTGGCCCAGGAAGTTCATGGGGATCATCGCGAACTGGAGGCTCGCGCCGCCCTGGATGAACAGGACCGAATAGTCGTCGCCCAGCCCCATGAGCTCGCGGACGTTCGCGGCGGCCTCGTTATGGATGGCGTCGTACTCCTTGCCGCGGTGCGACATCTCCATGACGGACATCCCCGAACCCTTGTAGTCCACGAGATGGGCTTGGGCCTCTTGCAGGGCCTCCAACGGCAACGCGGCCGGACCTGCGCAAAAATTGTAGATGCGTGACATAATCCAAACTCCTTTTTTATCCGGCCGGGGGCCTGCGACTGGATGATCGCCCTCCCCCGGCTTTGCAGTGTTGAATAGTATGCCGTTTGCCGGGGGGGATGTCAAAGGGAAAGTGACGCCCCCCCCTCACTCGGCCGTCTCGGGGAGCGGCGCGGGAGGGTGCCCGAAGATGAGGGCGGCGGGGTTGGCCTGCAACTCGGCGATCAGCTGGCTGAGGCTCTCGGAGGTCGCGCGGAGGTTCTGCACAAGCTCGGCGAGCGCGTGCTGGTTCGCGCCGGTGACGCGGTTCAGCGTCTGCGCGGCCTGGCCGAGCGTGAGGAGGGTCTGGTCGGCGCGCGCGCCCGTCGCGGCGACGACGTGCGCCGCCTGGTCCGCGGCATCCCGGAAGGATTCGGCGAGCGGCTCGACCTGCGCACCGACCTGCCCGGCGAGGTCCCGCACGGCGGTGAGGGTCGCGGCGAGTTCGGCGGGCATCTGCTGGACGCCCGGGGCGTCGAGCAGCTTCTGCACGGACTGCGCCGTGCCGCGCAGCTCGCCCAGCAGGCGCGTCGCCTCGGCAGAGAGCGCCGCGACGTCCGCCTCGCCGACCTTCTCGCGCGTCGTCCGGAGCAGCGCGGTGAACTCGGCGGTGAGGCTCTGCAGGTCGAGCTGGTTGAGCGTGAAGATGAGGTCCTCAGTGTTTTGTTTGAAGATGAAGAACGTGCTGGGCGCGGAGGGGATGTAGCTGTTCTTGGGCTTCCAGGTCAGCTGCTGGTACGGGTCAATGGGGCGGCCGGTCGGGAAGTAGTCGAACTCGATGTAGGAGAGCCCGGTGATGCCCTGGGAGGCGACCTTCACGCGCAGGCCCGTCGCGATCAGGTCCTCCAGGAACTGGCTGGGGTCCTCGGCCTTCATGGGCAGGAACTGCTTGGGGTCGAGCGCCAGGATGACCAGGATCTGCTGCGCGTTGAGCGGCGCATCCTGGACGGACATCTGGTCGCCGTACTCGCCGTACACGAACCCGATGCGCTTGACCACGCCGATCGGCACGCCACGGTATTTCACGGGCGAGCCGATCTCCAGCCCGGTGACGGACTCGGCGATGTATGTCTCGGCATAGATCTCCTTC
>WRML01000309.1 GCA_009777165.1 Kiritimatiellota bacterium | reverse complement strand
CCGCAGGAAAAGGGGCCCCCGTCGGCGCAGGCGCGACCGATGGGGCACGGGATGCGCCTAAAAGAGGCATCCCGATGGGATGCCATGATTTTTTTTTTGCGTTCTCTTCTACCGAAAGAAACATCCCTAACGGGATGTTGTCGTGGTACGCTTTTAAAGTGATTTAGCTATATTCCCGAAAATGTTCTAAACCTTCAGTTCGTACCCCTTGCGGTATTCTGGGATGACCAGCGCGTTTGCCTCCGGGCAGTTGGTGATGCGCATGGCTTGCGCGTCCCATTCGAGCTTGATGCCGGGGTTACGGATGGCGATGGATCCCAGCACCGCAGCCTCAGCGACGATACCCGCGACACTGAAGTCGCTCGCGGCTTTGCGCCCGGCCTTAATCGCGTTCACGAAATCGCGATGGTGGTCGCCGACACCCAGATTGTGATAATCGCCGAGTGCCTTGGTCTGCTGGAGGCTCTTCATTTTTTCTTCGGGGATGATACGGCAGCCTGACGCCCCGTGTGAACCGTAGGTCAGCGTGTTCTCTGTGCCATACACGACGGCTCCGGCCGTCCAGTTCGGCGCAAGCTTGTTGCCGAGGTCACGGTCCGCCTCCAGCGCGGGCGGGCGCGGGACTTCGTTGCAGAACTCGCCGTCGTGCCACAGTACCTTCAGCGTCTTCTTGTTGGCGAGCTCGTACTCGAACGTAACGCGGCTGGCGTTGGGGTAGGCGAGCGCGTCAGCCTTGGGGTCCCAGCCGGGCGTGACCTCAGCCTGGATGGTCTTCGGGGGCGTGAGCTTGAGCGCGGTGAAAATCGGGTCCACCAGGTGACATCCCCAGTCGCCGGGGCTGCCGCATCCAAAGGGGGTCCACGCGCGCCAGTTGCCGGGCATAAAGCCGTGGTAGTAAGGGTGGAACTGCGCGGGCCCGACCCAGCGGTCCCAGTCCAGCCCGTCGGGCAGGGCGTGCTTGTTCGCGAGTTCGGGCAGCCGCCCCTTCGAGTCCATCAGCCGCATGGTGACCCACGTGTGGACGTCGGTGATGCGCCCCAGCACCCCCTTCTGGACCCACGAGGCGAAGACCGCATTGCTCGGGAACGAGCGCCCCTGGTTACCCATCTGTGTCACGACATTGTAACGTGCCGCGCCTTCCATGAGCTTACGGACTTCCCAGACGGTCCGTGCGAGGGGTTTCTCGACATAGACATGCTTGCCGCGCTGCATCGCCTCCATCGCGGGCAGCGCGTGCCAGTGGTCGGGCGTCGCAATGATGACCGCGTCGAAGTCCTTGCCGAGCGCGTCGTACATCTCGCGGTAATCCACGAACGTCTTCGCGTCGGGCACGATATTTTTCGCGTGCCCGATCGAGCGCGGGTCAACGTCTGCCATGCCGATGACCTTGCCGAGGTGCGCGAACGCCTCCGTGTCGCCGCGCCCCATGCCGCCCACGCCCACGCTGACGGCATAGACCGTCTCGCTCGGCGGCGGCTCGCCGCTCGCCGCGATCAACCGGCGCGGCACAATCATGAATCCTGCCACCCCCCCCGCTGTCCTCAAGAACGACCGCCTGTTTGCTTTCATCCTGTCTCCGTTTCCTAATGTTCAAAAAAACAATTTTTATTATAATCCTTTTGAGGGAACGGCACAAGCAGAAATGGTGGGGATTGCTCTGCGCACGAAGTACCGCGAAGTGCAAACGAAAACTGTCCCTTACGCCGCCAGTAGGGCTTGCGTCCCGTAGAAGAAATACCTCCCCCAACCAATCGTGAACAGAAAACAGCCGTACAGACTGTGCTCCAACACGTTCAGCGCAATGGAACGCGTCTGCTGGTACGTGCGGATGAAGAGAAATCCCCCAACAAACGGGAACAGCAGCGCAGCATAATTCCGGAACGCCAGATGCGCCCACCCGAAGACCAGCGCGCCGACAAACCATGCCACCTTTTTGGACATGAACAACGACGAGTACCGCTGGATAAACAGACAGCGGTAGATGACCACCTGCGGGAAAACCGACAGCGCAGGATAGGCCACAACGACAATTCCCCAAAGCTTCGGGTCCCGCTTGGGAAACTCAAACAGCCACTCGGGATGGATCAACAGCAGCAGCCCCGTCAACAACGCCGCGCCGATGGCAAAACGGACAAAAACCCCCGCCAACGCCTTCCGTAACGGCACGTGTTCCTCGGCGATCAACAGCAGAGAAGGGTCGATGGCATCCTCACCTCGCCGCGATGGCGTCATCTTGAGAAGTCCCCACGCGACCAAACTCCCCACCCACAATACTGGGATGGCAGCCCCTGGAGGAATGCCGAACGTCACCACCACCGGCACGATGACGTAAAGCAGTACAAACTCCACCCACCGCTGCTGTTGTTCAAACCGTTTCATAGGGATCCCTTTTGATCCATCAACGTGTTCAGCGCATGGAGATAGGCGAGGATACTGGCCTCGATGATGTCGGTGGAGGATCCGTGCCCGTGCGCAAGACGCTTGCCCTTGCGCACACTGACATCCACCACACCCAGCGCATCCATGCCACCCGTCGTCGCGTTGATGTTGAATGTCTCCAGTGTGACGTCCCTGCAGCGGAGGATCCGGTTGATTGCCGCCATCGAGGCGTTGATGGGACCATTCCCGATTTCGGATTTTTCCTTCTCCTTTCCTTTGACCATCAGCTGCACCGTGCTCATCGCCTTTTTGGTGCTGGTGCTCGTCATCACATTCAGTGATTTCAGCTTGATGTACTCGGCGACCGAACGTTGCACGTCCCGCGCCAGTGCCTCGATGTCCGCATCGTCGACGGTCTTCTTGCGGTCCGCCAGCCCTTTGAACTTGGCGAACAGATCCTGGATCTGCTCGGCGGAGAAATTGAAGCCCAGGTCCTTGAGGCGTGCCTCGAACGCATGCCGCCCAGAGTGCTTGCCCAGCACCATGCGGTTCGTGGGCACGCCCACGGACTCGGGCGTCATGATTTCATACGTCAGCGGGTTCGCCAGCATCCCATGCTGGTGGATGCCCGACTCGTGCGCGAACGCATTCTCGCCGACAATCGCCTTGTTCGCCTGGATGCGGCTACCCGTGACCTGTACGATACAGCGGCTCGCCGCGTAAATCCTCGACGTGTCAATATCTGTCCGCACGTCATACGTCTCGCGACGAGTTGCCAACGCCATGACCACCTCCTCCAGCGCGGCGTTCCCCGCCCGCTCGCCGATGCCGTTTAACGTGCACTCCACCTGATCTGCCCCGGCCTTGACCGCCGCCAGCGAATTCGCCACCGCCAACCCGAGGTCGTTGTGGCAATGTACCGACAGCAGGGCCCCCCTCACGTCCACGTTC
>WRML01000308.1 GCA_009777165.1 Kiritimatiellota bacterium | reverse complement strand
GGCTTGATCTGCTGGGGGGGGGCCCGTTCCGCGAGCGCGATGCCAGAGGGGGGGAGGGACATGCGGTTGTCTTCGTGGCACCCCGTACAGGAGACGCGCTCGCCGGGCATGCCCACGAACCAGGAGCGCATGAGTTGCAGCGCGGCGCCGTCGGCGTCGAGGGGCTGGACCGCGATGGTGGTGTTGGCGGGGATCTCGAAGCAGGCCGAGCCGTCCTCCTCGATGTCAACGGTGCCGAGGATGCGCTTGATGTCCCAGCCGGAGAGCACGCCGACGGACTCGTGGCCCCCGGACTTCATGTAGTTGAAGTGGTAGGAGAAGACGCGCAGGGCCTTGACCGTGCCGCGGGGGACCCCCTCGAGGCCGGGGCCCTGGTAGATGTCCGCGATGTGGACGCTGGCGGTCTTGGCCCTCGGGGTGATGCGGTCGGGGATGACGGGGGGGAGGGGGCGCGGCTTGACGAGGACAGGCTCAAGCAACGCGCTGTCCGGCAGCTCGCGCAGGAGGGTGATGTTGTCGAAGGTGTCCACGAGGTAGATGCCCCAGAGCCCCCCCCTGGGACGCGCGGTGACGAGATGGAAGTCCGCGCTGAGGGGGTGGGGGTAGGCGAAGTAGGGGCGGTTGTTGCGGTCGTGCTGGTTGGCGACCTGCTCGTCGCACATGTCGGTCTCGACCCACTCGCCGTAGCCGGGGATCTCCTGCACGAGGCCGGTCTGCTCCGGGGGGAGGCGCTCGGTCTCGAGGCGCAGGAACATCCCCTCGGGCCCCCACTCCTTGCTTTTCAGGATGGGCCTGAGCGGGGCCTTGCGCGCGAGCGACGGGTCGATGATGAGGAGGCGCCCGACCTCGACGATGTCATGGTGCCCGGTGACGACGCCGATGATCTTGCTCGTCTCGCCCGGGATGGCGCGGAAGTTCAGCGGCACGGTCGGGAAGTACGAGCCGGACCCCCACAGCGCGAGCTGGGAGGTGCCGTCGGGGTTCATGGTGAAGAGGTTGCGGGAGAAGTAGTGGGGGAGGTCCGAGTATTCCCAGCGCGTGAACATCACCCGCCCGTCGTTCATGACGGTGGGGGTGTAGTCGCTGTCCTGCTCGAACGTGATCTGGCGCACGGCGTTGGACGTCGCGGCGGGGTCCACGAGGTAGAGCACCGCCATCGGGTAGTTCCCGCTCTGGCACGGCAACCCCTGCCAGGCGGCGGTCGAGAGCATGATGTAGCGGCCGTCGGGCAGCATCGTCGCGTCGAACCACTCCACGTCCGGGTAGCCCGCGGGCGAGAGGGTGACGGGCTCCCCCCCCCCCTCCAGCGGCAGCGAATACACCGCGTAACGCTTGTTCGCGTCCACGCTGGTGTAGTACATCGTCTTCGCGTCATACGTCAGTTTGAGGTCACGCACGAGGGGCCCCTCGAAACGCCGGACCACGCGTTCCTTCCGCCCGCCGCGCAGGTCGGAGAGCTCGACAATCTCGCTTGTCCACTTGTCCTTGCGGATGGTCGCATGGTTGCAGCTGCTACGGGCGATGGCCCCCCACGCCTGCTCGCGCTTGTTGCGCGCGTCGCCGCCGAGGATGCGCCGGACGTACAGGATGCGGGCATCGTCCAGCAGGGGGTTCGCCAGCAGCGCGGCGTGCACCCCCCCCACCAGCCGCTCCGCCTTGACGACGTCGCTCTCCGGTGATGCCCCGTTGACCGCCTTCACGAACGCCTCGTTCTGGCGGTACGCGCTCAGCGCGGCGCGCGCGGTTTTCGCGTCATAGCGGCCGGGATTGCTCTGCTCGAGGAACGCGATGGCCCGCTCGACCGCCGCCGGGCTGATGAACTGCGCCGCCTCTGCGACCGCCCTGCTCCGCGCCTCATCCGCCGCGCACACGCACGCGAAAACCGCAACCGAAAAAACAACTGAAAACGTCCTCATCCTAATCTCCTTTTTTTTCCTCGCACAAAGACACAAAGGCTGCAAAGGATTTTATAAAACCAAAATCCTGTCATCCTGTCAAAACAAATCCTCCGTTTCACCCTCCGTTTCACGCGAAGTGCAAAATCTCTCGGAGGGGTCTATGTTCACCTCGCCGTGCGCCTTCGCGATTACCGCGATGTCCGCAAGCGTCTCCGCGTGGACTTTCCCCAGCATCCCCTTGTGGCTTCCCAGTGCTTGTGGATACGCCGTACCGCTTTATCCCGCACTTTGTCGTACGGCTTCACATAGTTCAGCGGCACATCCTGCCCGAGCACGGAAAAGGTAAAAAGGTAAAAGGTAAAAAAAAAGGGAAAAAGTAATAAAAGGGCTTGCATTTGCTTACTCGGGTTTGGTAAAGTATATCTCACTTTGCGCCCATCGTCTATCGGTTAGGACACCAGGTTTTCATCCTAGTAAGCGGAGTTCGACTCTCCGTGGGCGCGCCATCCCCGTACCATCCGCCCAGCGCGAACAGGGGGGACTGCCGCATTCCATATCCTTCCGACCAGCCCTACGAGGACACGCCCGGGCTATGTGAAAACCGCGAGCGTTACACCCTTTCCGCAGGCTGGTCCGTGCATGACCTCATCCCGCCTGATTCCCCAGAGGGGGAGGCCATCCGCCGCTGGGGACTAGACTGTCCCGACCGTCTGCCGTTCCTGCTCTTCACGCCAAAGGGAAAGCAGGAGGAGGAGCAACCCCCGGCCGAATACGGTCACCCCCAGCCCCCTTTCCAAAGGGGGGGGCCTGGATGTGGATACGGGAGGAGACCTAGGGGACGTAGGGGACTCAGGAGACCAAGGGGCACGGTGGGAATCCCTTTCGTCCCTTAGGTCCCCTTCCTGTTTCACATCAGCAATACGGGGTTCAGGACAGGCCTTACTCAGCCACATCCTTGAAGTTGAGACGGTAGAGGACCTGGTTGTAGTCCCAGTGCGGTGTGCCAGGCGTTGAACGCGGCGAGCGTGGCGGGGGAGTTGACCACGACCCACAGCTTGTCGAAGATCTTGCCGTCCACGCCGCCGTGGCACAACTCGATGTGGAGGATCGTGGATTCCATGTCGACGGGCTGGCACGCGTTGAAGACCGTCCACGCCTGCTCGCGGGTGATGACCGGGGTGGCCGGGTCCATGCCGCCCTTCCCGAGGGTCGCGGGGTCGGCGACGTCGCCGCAGGTGTGTCCATCGCGCATGAGAGGCTATAGTAATTTAACTTTACATTGATATAGTGAATTCACTTTAAAAGCGTACCGCGACAACATCCCGTTAGGGATGTTTCTTTCGGTAGAAGAGAACGCAAAAAAAAATCATGGCATCCCCTCGGGATGCCTCTTTTAGGCGCATCCCGATGGGATGCGGACATGGGGGGAAGGACGTTTTTCTACC
>WRML01000307.1 GCA_009777165.1 Kiritimatiellota bacterium | reverse complement strand
CCCCATACAATTCGGTAGGCAGCGTGGCCAAACAGCAGCGCACGCAGGCCGCACTTTTATCCCGCCGCCATCCCCCGCCACCCCTTATTCGCTGGGAACCCATTGAAGTCTCTGTGAGTAAAAACGGCCGCAGAGAAAACGCCGCAGCCAGAGGCGCCTTTCTCCAGTGCAAAGCAGCACACAGGTCAGCCCGCATCTTTCGATTCCGGGTTCTTGAGCCTGCCGAAAACTGTTGCGACGCCCTCGAACAAACTACCCCCCGTGGCGCGGAGCGTGGCGACAACGCCAAGGGAGTCGCACAAACTGTCCAGGCCGCCATCGCTCCGGAACGTCATCATCTGCTTGTATTTCCGCTTCAGGATGCGAAGAAGCCTCTCGGCAAGGTTGTTCGTCCACGGCACCCTCCTGTCATGGAGGAACAGCAGATTGTCGTCCTTGAACGCAACCAGCCTCTTGTATAGGTTGTAACCCTCTTTATAGTACTTGCTTGGGGGTTCGTACTCGTATTCGTCCCTGGCAAGGTGCAGGATTTCGTCGTACGCAGCTTCGAACAACGCCACCCTGTCCGGGTCAATCTGGTCAGGGTCCCGTTCGTCGTCGGGGTCCAGGTGTTTTCTGAAATGGATCATCTTGCGTATGAGCGCGCGCATCCGCCTGTTCCACCGCAGCCCCGGCTCGTTTTCCATGCTGTCCTTCAGGTAGCGTAGGATATGCTCGAGGCACTCCTGGCGGGCGGTGCCGTATTTGCGGAATGTCGCGTCATGGTCGCTCACCATGGTGTGCTGGTACTCCTCGACCGGCGTGTCCTTGACGCCCTCGTGCCCTTTGTGTTCCCTGGCGAAGTACAGCGCGGTGGAGGGGGTGGCGCACACGAGCACCTGCCTGTTCCGCCCGTTCACCTTGACCGTGGTGAAGTCCGCGTTCATGGCCGGGGACAGGAGGAGGTCGGCGAAGGCCTTCTTCTGCTCCCCCGCGGTTTTTTGGGAGAATTCCGCGGACAGCCCATTGATCATGCCGGTCGACATCCTCAGTTCCCCGCCCGTCAATTCGGCGATGAGTTCGCTCACCTTGGCGACGGAGACGTTGCAGTGGTTGTTCAGCAGGAACGCCAGCGCCTTGACGCTGCCGTCGTATTCCACCTCGTTGACGAGGCCCTCGGGGAAATCCGCGTGGACGCGCTGGCTGGTGAGCCTGTTTCGGAGCTCCGGCGTGGAGTATTCGATGACGTTTAGCCGTATCTCGATGCCGACCAGCTGCTTGGAGATGACCCTCCCCGTCCGCACGTAGTGTGGGCTGTCCGCATATTTCTCCGGGGCGGGGATCTCTATCGTCTCCGTGGCCGTGTGCTTTTTCCTCGGGTGCCCCTTGTGTCCGGGCTGACCGCCGGGGCTGCGGCCGGTCTTCTCGCGGTTGTTGGCTATCTTCTTCCGGTTCGGCTTCTGGGAAGATGGGATTGACGAGTTTTCGTGGTCGCGGTTGATCTGTGCGGTCAGTTTCTGGTTCCTGCCCCGCTCATCCTCCAGTTCCGTCCTCACGGCGTAGAGTTCCGTGAGTGCGCCCTTGACCCTGTCCCGGGCCTCGTCGCGCTGCGCCTCGGCTTTGATGGTGCGCGTCTCGGCCTCCTTTATCTTTCGGTCCTTCTTTGCCAGCTCCTTCCCTTGCTCTTTTTCCATGTCGTCGAACACCTGCTCCCAGCCGCACCGCACGGCGGACACCTGTGCGCGGGCGTCCGCAAGGTCGCGCTTGAGTCGCTCTATCTCCCTGTCCTTCGCGGCAATCTGGGCTTTGTGCGCCGCCCTCATGTCGGTGTATTTTTGCCCGGATTTGAACGACTCCAGCTGGATGCCGAGGCTTCTGGCCTTGTACTGGAGGTTCGTCAGGTATTCATAGGCGGCGTTGCCGAAGGGCGCCGCCCTGCGGGTCCCGGCACCCTGCCCGGCCCGGAGCTCGGCGATCAGGGCCTCCTGCGCCTCGAGCCGCGCCATAAGCCCCTCGTATCGTGCCCTGTAGTCGATGCCCGACGCGGTTTCGGTCAGTGGCACGTCCCCACCCCCGATTGCCCCCCCGGCGCGCGCCCGCCCAGTTTTTCCCGGAACCGCCTGTGAAGCGGGTACACGTACACGTCCTTGACGGGGAGTTCCCCGACGGCCGATCTGCTGTTGCGCCCCCTGCCGGTGGTTTCGCCGACGTGTTCCCAGTTGGCGGCCTTGTAGCAAGTCCCCCGGAACCTCCCGCGTTCCACGAAGGTCTCCAGCAGGTACAGGGGGTGCCCGTACTTGGTTTCCCAGTCCCGCGCTATGCGCCGCGAGATGACCGACAGGATGTGGCTTGCGAGGTGGGGGATGCGCACCCATGGGAGGATTAGGAACCGCGTGTTGTTGGTGGTGTTTGGCAGGTTCGCACCGCGCGATGCGTCGCCCCACCCGATGAACCGGTCCCTGGGGGCGCAGCGCCAGGCGGACGAGCCGTAGAGCAGGCACGCCAATATGGCGCCGTCCCTGCCGTACACCATGTAGCGCATGCATTCGCCGACGCTCCGCCCATACCCGAGGTAGTGGTACTGTTCGACAAGGGATTTGTACTCCGCCATTTCCGTTTTGGACGCCGCTATCCGAACCGTCAGCGGGAGGACCTCTTTGAGGGACTTCTCTATGGGACTTGTGTCATGCATGGACAGCTGTATGCCCGCACCGTCCACTGTTTTGCGGGGCGTCCTTTGCCTTGGGGGGAGCTTGATCCGCCCCGCGGCTTCGAGCGCACGGAGAAGATCGCGGCACGAGATGTCCTTGGGCTGCCCGATCGCGCTTTTCCACCCCCACAGCTCGCACAGCTCCTGCGACAGTCTGGACCTGTGCCAGTCGGGGTGTTCCACCATGAGCCGACGTATCTGCTCGAGATGGTATTCTGTTATCTCTGGTCTGTTTTGTGGCATGTGTCTATTATGCCATAAGGCTGTTCTTGAGTCCAGAACTTTTTTCAATGGGTTCCCAGCGAATAAGGGGTGGCGGGGGATGGCGGCGGGAACAAGGGGCGGCCTGCGTGCGTTGCTGTTCGGCCACGCTGCCTACCGAATTGTATGGGGGCCGCGGATGCGGCCCCCAGTGGTAATCTGCTTTGCTTGGGCTTGTTTGCCCTGAACCCAATGGCATCACTGTCCTGTTGGGGAGTGAACAGTAACTATGGCATTTGTTCACTACGCACGTTAATCCATGCGCCACTTGCTATTTGTGTGCATATGGCGTATAATTGGTGTGCAATACTTAGTAAAGGAGGCGTTCGCCTATGGCAACTGTGAATTATACCCTGCGCATAGATGAAGCAGACAAGCGAAAAGCAGAACAGGTCTTT
>WRML01000306.1 GCA_009777165.1 Kiritimatiellota bacterium | reverse complement strand
AGCCGCCCCCCGAGGGGGAACCCCCCCCGCCCTCCATAGGTCCCGCCATAAACAACCCCCCGCCGCCGGATACGGCGGCACCCCCTTTCAAAAGGGGGCTGGGGGAGAGGGGTACGGTCCTCTGGAGTGCGGGGACGGTTGTCGGTGAGGCGAGTCATCACCGCATGACAAAGGGGCGTATGCGATACGCCCCACACCAATCAAAACGAATGCCTGTAGTCGAATTCCTCATTGACTCGTCAGTGCTGCCTGTGCCGCCGCGAGACGTGCAATCGGTACGCGGTAAGGCGAGCAGGAAACGTAAGTCAGGCCGAGCATGTTACAGAATGCGATGGATTTCGGCTCTCCGCCGTGCTCGCCGCAGATGCCGAGCTTCAGACCCGGCTTCACCTTACGCGCCAGCTCGACCCCGTACTTCATCAGCCGCCCGACGCCGTCCATGTCAATCACCTGGAACGGCTCGTAGTCGTAGATGCCTTTTGAGACGTAGTCCGACAGGAACTTGCCCGCGTCGTCGCGCGAGAAGCCGCAGGTCATCTGCGTGAGGTCATTCGTGCCGAAGGAGAAGAAGTCCGCCTCCTTCGCGACCTCGTCCGCCGTGAGCGCCGCGCGCGGCACCTCGATCATCGTGCCGATGGCGATGTCGAGCTTGACTTTCTTTTCCTGCTCGACCTGCGCGATGGTCTTCAGGACAATCTCCTTCTGAAGCACGAGCTCCTTGACGTTGCCGACGAGCGGGATCATGATCTCCGCTTTCGCGCCCTTCACCTTGACCGCGGCCTCGGCGACGGCACGGGCTTGCATAGCCGTGACCTCGGGATAGGTGATGCCCAGACGGCAGCCGCGATGCCCGAGCATCGGGTTGAACTCGTGCAAGTCCTCCACGATCCGCTGGATGGCCTGGACGTTCACGCCCAGCGTTTTCGCCATCTCCGCTTGTCCAGCAGGATTGTCCTTGTTGGGCAGGAACTCGTGCAGCGGCGGGTCGAGGAAACGAATGGTGCAGGGGTTGCCCTTCAACGCCCTGAAGATCCCCTCGAAGTCCTTGCGCTGTAAGGGGAGAAGCTCCGCAAGCGCCTGATTGTACTGTGCGAGCGGCTGCGCGAGCTCCGCCTCCAGATTCGCTTTATCCGCATCGTTTGCCGCCTGCGCGATATCGCTCTTGAGCCGCTTCACCGTCTCCGCGACAAGGATGAGGCGGCGGAACGCGATGATGCGGTCCGCGTCGAAGAACATGTGCTCGGTGCGGCAGAGGCCAATGCCCTCCGCGCCAAAATCCATCGCGACCGCCGCGTCGTGCGGCGTGTCCGCGTTCGTGCGAACCTTCAGCGTGCGGTACTTGTCCGCCAGCTTCATGATCTGCGCGAACGGACCCGTCAGCTTTGGCAGGATGGTGTTGATCTCGCCCTTGTACACCGCGCCCGTGGAGCCATTGAGCGAAATCCAGTCGCCCTCCTTCAGGACTTCCTTACCGACGGTCATCGTCTTCTTCTGGTAATCAATCAGCACGTCGCCCGCGCCCGACACGCAGCACTTGCCCATGCCACGTGCCACGACCGCCGCATGGGACGTCATCCCGCCGCGCGCGGTCAGGATGCCCTTTGCCGCAGCCATGCCGCCGATGTCCTCGGGGCTCGTCTCCTGACGCACCAGAATCACGCGCTCGCTCTGCTTCGCCATCTTCTCCGCGTCGTGCGCGGTGAAGACGATCCGGCCCGTCGCCGCGCCGGGCGAAGCCGGCAGCCCGACCGTCAGCCGCAGTGCCTTCGCCTCGGCAGATTTCACAAACACGGGATGCAGCAACTGGTCGAGCGAGAGCGGGTCCACGCGGCACACCGCCGTCTTCTCGTCAATCAGCTTCTCCGCCACGAGGTCCGTCGCGATGCGCACCGCCGCCGCCGCCGTGCGCTTGCCGTTGCGGGTCTGAAGCATGTACAGCTTGCCGTCCTCGATGGTGAACTCGATGTCCTGCATATCGCGGTAATGCTTCTCCAGCGTGCGGCGGATGCCGTCGAGCTGCTTGAACACCTTGGGCATGGACTCCTCCAGCGCCGGGAAATTCGTCTTGCGCGTGATCTCGGAAAAGCCCTGGCTCTTCGCCCACTCGCGCGACCCCATGACCGTAATCTGCTGGGGGGTGCGGATGCCCGCCACGACATCCTCGCCCTGCGCGTTGATGAGGTACTCGCCGTAGAAATAACGGTTGTCGCCCGTGGACGGATCGCGCGTGAACGCCACGCCCGTCGCCGAGTTGCTGCCCGAGTTGCCGAACACCATCGCCTGCACGTTCACGGCTGTGCCGAGCAGACCGCGGATGTCGTACATCTCGCGGTACTTGAACGCGCGCGGATTGTTCCACGAGCCGAACACCGCGTTCACGCCCGCGCGGAGCTGCTCCATCGCGCAGACCGGGAACTCCTTGCCCACCGACTGCTTCACCACCAGCTCGTAACGCTTCACGAGCTCCTGGAGGTTCTCGACCGACAGCTCATTGTCGAGCTTCACCCCGACCGCCTTCTTCAGGTGCGACAGCTCATACTCGAAATGGTGATGGTCCACGCCCATCACCACGCTCCCGAACATCTGCATGAAGCGGCGGTACGAGTCCCACACGAAACGCGGGTTGTTTGTGCGCTTGATCATCGCCGCCACGGTCGCCGGGTTCAGGCCGAGGTTGAGGACGGTGTCCATCATGCCCGGCATCGAGACCGCCGCGCCCGAGCGCACCGAGACGAGCAGGGGGTTGTCGCCCGCGCCGAACGTCTTGCCCGTCGCCTTCTCCAGCTTCTCCAGCGCGGACTCGATTTCCTTTTCGATCAGCGTGTGCAACGCCTTCTCGCCGATCTCGTAATACTTCGCGCACGCTTCCGTCGTGATCGTAAATCCGGGGGGGACCGGCAGGCCGATGCTCGCCATATCCGCGAGGTTCGCGCCCTTACCGCCGAGCAGCTGCTTCATGGAGCCATTCCCCTCGGACTGGCTCGCCCCGAAGAAATAAACATACTTCGCCCTCTTTGGCGCCGTCTTCGCCGATGCAGACTTCGCAACGACTGATCCTTTCTTTACCATCATTGGATTTACCCTTCACTTCAAAATGAAAGGAATCAATATATCAAATGGGGGCAGAAAGTCAACAGGGAGCAAGCGGTTTTTTCGTTTTTTTCAATTTTTCTACTTGCCAACGACCTCTGGGATGATTTATATTTTGTTCCCTTTTTCGGAGACACAATACAGGCATGACAACGATAGATGATTATTTTGCTTTGCGCTTTGCGGTGCGCGGTGCGCGGTGCGCGGTGCGCGGTGCGCGGTGCGCGGTGCGCGGTGCGCGGTGCGCGGTGCGCCGTGC
>WRML01000305.1 GCA_009777165.1 Kiritimatiellota bacterium | reverse complement strand
CCCCGGGGCGGGGGGGGCGGGGCGCCCCGGGGCCCCCCCCCCCCCCCCGTGCAGGTGCTGAACCTCTTCGCCTACTCCGGGGGGGCCACGATCGCCGCCGCGCTCGGGGGGGGGGCGGTCTGCCACCTCGACGCCTCCAAGGGCATGGTCCAGTGGGCCCGCGAGAACGCCGCGCTCAACGGCCTCCAGCACCACCCCGTCCGCTGGATAGACGACGACGCGCACAAATTCCTCCACCGCGAGATCCGCCGCGGCAACCGCTACGACGCCATCATCCTCGACCCCCCCACCTTCGGGCGCGGGCAGAACAACGAGATGTACAAGATCGAGCGAGACCTCCCCGAGACCCTGGCCCTTTGCCGGAAACTGCTCTCCCCTACCCCACTCTTCGTGCTGCTCAGCGCACACACCCCCGGCTACACCCCCACCGTCCTGCAGAACGTGCTGGCGCAATCCATGGGGGGGGGGCAGTGCGTGTGCGGCGAGATGCTCCTCACGGGAGGGGGGGGGGTCCTGCCCATCCCCAGCGGCGCATGGGCGAGATGGACAGCGTCAAGGTAATGTTTATCCCAGATGAACAAGAAGCGAGACGGGATAGTCCCCCCCCCTACCCCACCTGCTTTAGCGCATTTGTCTTTTACTTTGGTTGCGGCGTGTGCTAAACTACCGCTTCATTTTTTTTCACTCGCATTGTGTTCATGTCGAAGGATTTTCAATATCGGCTGGAATATACGGCACTCGTGGTGTTCGCGGCGTTGCTGAACAGGTTGCCGTACCGTGCCGCGCTGGTGCTGGCGGCGGGGGTGGCGTGGGTACTGTTCCATGTCGTGCGCTTCCGTCGGAAGGAGACGTTCCGGCGCATCCGCGAGGTGTTCGGGACGGACACGCCGCTCCCGAAGGTGAAGCGCATCGCATGGGTGTCGCTGCGGAACATGGCGTTCAACTGCGTGGAGATGGTGCGCGCGTCGCGCATTGACAAGGCGTGGATTGACAAGCACATGCCGGAGTTCCAGGCGAAGGTGCCCCTCGTCAACACCCTCATCAAGCGCCACCGGGGCCTGATCTTCGCGGTCCCGCACATGGGCAACTGGGATCTGGCGGGGTGGGCGTGCGACCGTTATGGCGTCAAGATGTTCAGTGTCGCGGCGAAGCAGAAGAACCCGTACGTCAACGCGTGGATCAGTCGCCAGCGCGAGAACGGCATCCGGATGCTGGAGCGGGGGGGGGGGACGCTGCGGCAGATCCTCCGCCTCCTGTGCGGGGGTCATGCGTTCGCGATCCTGCCGGACGTGCGGATGCCTACGCCAGACCTGAAGCTGCCGTTCCTGGGGAGGACCGCGAACCTCGGGCGGGGCATGGCGATGTTCGCGGTCTCGGCGAACGTGCCGATCCTCCCAGCCATCTTCACGCGGAAGGGCTGGGGGCGGCATGAGTTCATCCATTACGACCCGATCTTCCCCGACCCGGCGAGCGACCGCAACGAGGACGCGCGGCGTCTGACTGAGGCGGTTATGGCCATCGTGGACAAGGCGATCCGCGACAACCCCGAGCAATGGTTTTGGTATAACAAACGCTGGGTGCTGACCCCCCTGCCGGAGAAGGCCCAGCAAAAAGATCACGCAGGATAGTGACATGCGATTTTTCACACAGAGACACAGAGACACAGAGTTCTCACAGAGAGGGAATGTGCGTTTTCAAAAAATGCCCCTCTGTGGGCCCTCTGTGCCTCTGTGGCTCTGTGTGAAACAAACAAAGCACCGAAACACAGGAGACAAACGATGATCCGCATCAATGAAAATTACACGAAGCTGCAAGCCTCTTACCTCTTCTCCGAAATCGCCCGGCGCGTCAGGGCGTATCAGGCGGAGAACCCCGGCAAGAACGTCGTCCGCCTCGGCATCGGCGACGTGACCGAACCCCTCCCCCCCGCGTGCGTGGGGGCCCTCCACGCGGCGGTGGACGAGATGGCCGCGCGCGAGTCCTTCCGTGGCTACGGCCCGGAGCAGGGCTACGACTTCCTGCGCGAGGCGATCGCGAAGAACGACTACCAGTCGCGCGGCGCGGCCATCGAGGCGGACGAGGTGTTCGTGAGCGACGGCTCGAAGTGCGACACCGCGAACGTCCAGGAGATTTTCGCCGACAAGCTGACCATCGCCATCCCCGACCCCGTGTACCCCGTGTACGTGGACACGAACGTCATGGCGGGGCGCACGGGCAAGCACTCGAAGGGCCGTTACAAGGGGCTGGCCTACCTGGAGTGCACGGAGGCGAACGGCTTTGTCCCCGCCCCCCCCCCCGAGCCCGTGGACCTGATTTACCTCTGCTTCCCGAACAACCCCACGGGGGCCACCGCCACGCGCGAGCAGCTTGCGGCGTGGGTGGACTACGCGCGGACGAACAAGGCCCTCATCCTGTTCGACGCGGCTTACGAGGCGTTCATCCGCGACCCCTCCCTCCCCCGCAGCATCTACGAGATCGAGGGGGCCCGGGAGGTCGCCATCGAGTTCCGCAGTTTCTCGAAGACGGCCGGGTTCACCGGGACGCGCTGCGCGTTCACGGTCGTGCCAAAGGCCCTCCACGGCTACACGAAGAAAGGCGAGGCCGTCCCCCTGCACCCGCTCTGGACGCGCCGCCACACGACGAAGTTCAACGGCGTGTCGTACCCCATCCAACGCGCGGCCGAGGCGGTGTATTCGGACGAGGGCAGGGCGCAGGCCACCGCGCTGACCGACTTCTATCTGGCGAACGCGGCGGTCATCCGCGCAACGCTTGCGGAGCTGGGCTACACCGTCACGGGGGGGGACAACAGCCCCTACGTGTGGGTCAACGTGGGCAAGGACTCGTGGAAATTTTTCGACAAGCTGCTCAAGCGCGCGCAGGTCGTCGTCACCCCCGGCGCGGGTTTCGGCCGCTGCGGGCAGGGGTACATCCGCATCAGCGCGTTCAACAGCCGCGAGAACGTCGAGGAAGGCATGAGGCGCATCCGGAAGGTCTTGAAATGAGTGGTCGGTGGACAGTGGTGAGAGGGCCCCTGAGAGGGGACCTAAGGGACGCAGGGGACCCAGGGGATGTTGACCATGCCCTTTCGTCCCCTAGGTCCCCTAGGTCCCCTAAAGCGCAACCTCGTAAGGGCGGCATCTTGCAAGGTGCGCTCTGCGCCCTCGCCCTCACTGCCGCCGCCGAGACGGTCTTCCCCCCTCCCGGCTGGGTAGAGGCGCCGGACCCGATCGCCAGCCCTCACGCGGTCACGGGGGGGGTGCTGCGCTTCATGGCGTTCCAGCCGCCCAAGAGCCTGAACTACTATGTTGACAACAACACGCAGACGCACCAGATCTTCGGCCTGATGTACGAGACGCTGCTCAGCCTGGACCCC
>WRML01000304.1 GCA_009777165.1 Kiritimatiellota bacterium | reverse complement strand
ACGTTCAGCCCCATCTGGCGGTAGTAGCTCGCGATCGTGGCGGCGGGATAGACGGACGCCTCACGCGCCGCGACGGGCATGGACGACGTGTTGCAGATGATGACCGTGCGGTCCATCAGCGTCTTGCCCGTGCGCGGGTCGGTCAGCTCGGGGAATTCGCGCAGCGTCTCGACGACCTCGCCCGCGCGTTCACCGCACGCCGCCAGCACCACGATGTCCACGTCCGCATAGCGCGACGTGATCTGCTGCAGCACGGTCTTGCCCGCGCCGAAGGGCCCCGGGATGCAGTACGTGCCGCCGAGCGCGACAGGAAAAAACGTGTCCACCGAACGTATGCGCGTGGTCATGGTGTCCACGGGCTTCAGGCGTTCGGCAAAGCAGGTGACCGGGATTTTCACGGGCCAGCGTTGCATCATCTGCACGGGGTGGTCACGCCCCTCCGAGTCCGTCAGGACCGCGATGTCCTGCTCGACGGTGTACTGCCCCGCCGGGGCAATCGTCTTGACCGTGTAGGCGTCGCGGAACGCGAACGGCACCATGACGCGGTGGCGAAAGATGCCCTCCGGGACCGAGCCGAGCGTCTCCCCGGCGGTTAGGCGGTCTCCCGGTTTCGCATCTGGGGTAAAGTCCCATTTCGCCTCGCGGTTGAGGGCATGAAGGTACACGCCGCGCTGGAGAAAGAAGCCGCACTGCGCCGCCAACTGGGGGAGGGGGTTCTGGAGGCCGTCGTAAATCTGCGTGAGCAGCCCGGGCCCCAGCTCGGCGGCCAGCAGGTTGCCCGTGAACGCCACGGTGCCGCCCACCTGCAGATCGCTCGTGTCCTCGAACACCTGCATATCCGCGAGCCTCCCACGGATGCGGACAATCTCGCTCATGAGGCGTTGCGCCGTGCCGTCCTGCGCGGTGAGACAGGCATACCCCACCTCATTCTGCGCCACGGCGCCCTCGAACGCCACGGTGATCATGTTCCCGTTCACGCCGACAATTTTTCCTGTAGTAGACATAAACTCTGTTCCTTTTCGTTACTTTTTCCCTTCTGCTTTCTTACGGCGGACTTCGGCGTTGTCCGACTCGGCTTTTCGTTTCCGCTCGCGCGTCCACTTGCCAAGCACATCGTTTTCGTCTGGACCTTCGACAAGCATACTTTTACGAATATCATAAATCATAAACGTATCGCCGTCCCAGATTTTGTAAATACCATTGCCATGCGATTCAACACGGATTTTGTTTGAGAGACTGAGGGGGCAGACAGTATAATAACGAACACCCGACTTTAGTTTCGAGTCTGGAAGAACTTTTTTGTACAGCCATCGCTCGTTCTTATAGGAGACCGCCACGAGATCACACAAAAAATGGAGGTTTACTCCATCATTGATTGCCGCCAGTTTTTCTTCCGAATCTGGGACAACCTCCGTCACCGCCAACGGCTCAGAATCCAGCCAGACATTTTTCCCTAAATAGATTGAGACCACAAATTTTTCTCCTGAAAATCCTCCTCCAATATTGAATTTCCGCCCATCATACACATGTGTCTCTTCAGGAGCGAGTTCGAAAAAACCTCCGCCATCAAACGTAATCTCTCGATAATTCCAATCGTACATCGCATCTGGTATCCGTTCGGCAATCCGGCTGGCTGGCCATGTGTCTAATTGGCCGTTCATAAAATCGAAAGCATCCCTAGCAAGGAGAATGGCAGCTGTACCTGTGTTTTTGATCGCCAGATTACCGAAGGCACTCTCATCTTTTATAACCCATGTCTTGAAGAGGTTGACCTCAATTAAGGCGTTTGTCTCAGCGAGGGCGAATAATTGGAATAGGTTTACCATCATCACCCGTTTTATCATCTTTTTCATTGTACAATTCCTTTCATGTCAATGGTTTTACAATCAGTCGTTTTTACCGTAAGATAGAAGACCTTGCAGGAAGGTTGACCTGTTTTATCTCGTGTGCTTGAGCTGTTATCTGGTCGAGAGGGCAAAACGGTCCGAGGAGATGCCCGGGTAAATCATTGTTCGTATGCCGTCCCCCGATGAGATGGAATAACTCATGCGCGAAGGCATACTCCAGTACTTGCGCAAACACTTCTGATGAATAGTGTACCCCTGTCTTTAGATAGTTTTCCTCGGCAATGTTGATGATGTCCACATGTGCGCCTTGGTAAATAGCCGGAGTCGCATCGAAGTGCGTTTCTGCGTGAGTAAGCGGGGGCATAACGTAGCGTCCCCCGCGTGTGCGTATCCCAATCCGCGATGGCAAAATCAACTTCACGAAGTCCTTATGTATCGCGTCGTCCCGCCCATGCTTAATTAGATTCGAGGCAATCCCTACTTTTATTCCTTTATTCGGGGCTGTAACTGGAAAAAGACTGTCGTGATAGTCTTGGTCGTATGCACGCAACTTGTTGTCTCTATAAATCCACATGCTTCCGTTTGTGACGGCTGGATTAACGCTATTCACAAATGCTGGGGCTCCCAAGTATTCAATCGTCCCTGTGTGTTTGTAGAGATTGGGGACATACTCGTTGTCGTTCGTATATGTGTGCGAAACGATAGGCATGGTGAACGGAGTGTACTTCCAGTAGAGGTCTATGCCAAGACCGCGTGTAGGGTGAATGAAGAATTTTGCGACGTTCTGCAAGATTTGGCTAAGGTCAATGTCATCTATCGGGTTGGTCGTGTTACCCAAACCAATGTCTTCTGAGTAACCCTCCTGTATCATAACCTGTACGAGCAATGCCTTACGAGCGGGTGAAAGTTGAACATATTGTTGCGCAAATACCATAACACTACAAACATATACGCTTATCAACAGAATCATTCCTTTCATCATATCATCTCCTTTTGTCGTTCAACCAATTTTTCGATATTTTGAAACTGGTCAGGGACTCTCGTTAATTGATCAAACACCTCCCGCCCGCGTCCCGCGTCCAGTTTCGCCCAGCGCAACGCAAGCGCGAGCTTGACCGCATACGCCAGCGCGACATTGACGTGCATAGGGTCAAACCCCTGCAACTCCTCCACCAACGCCCACCGCGCCCTGTCCAGCGCACGTTCCCGCCGGAGGGGGTCAGGCTGCTGGAACGCGTCCTCCACGAGGCGTTCGATCTGCGCGTCGTCCCCCTGCGCGGGACGTAGCCACTGCGCCGCGTCCGTCCCTGCCGACCGCGACCGCGCCTTGGCGACGGCATTGCGCAGGATCGTGTCCTTGTCCCGCCACGCCCGGACGAAGGCATGCGTCGCGTTCCGCGACGCATGCGGGGTTAAGGGGTTAAGGGGTTCAGGGGTTAAGGGGAGAAGGGATTCAGGGGTTAAGGAATGCGCTTCGGAATCAGCCCCCTCCCCCCCCTTAACCCCTTGACCCCTTAACCCCTTAA
>WRML01000303.1 GCA_009777165.1 Kiritimatiellota bacterium | reverse complement strand
AATCGTGTCCATTGTGCATTCCATTGTGTCTATTGTGGTTAAAAAGCGTATCGCGACAACATCTCGTCAAGGGATGTCAGAATGGATCACTTTTAAAATTAATTCACTATATGACTGCATTTGCGAAAAACAAGACCAAGGGTCTTGCGGCTATTAGCGCAGCGCCTTGCGAAAGGGTACGCGAGGCGATTCCAGGCTGAAGGACTTGCGGATTATGGTGTGGGGAATGGCCTGTTTCATTTTGTCATCGAATGACATGAATGTCCGCGAATGATTTTTGTTTGCGGGCAGGAATGTCCGCACTCCGTTGAATATGCGTCGGTTCCTCTGCGGCTCGCGGGGACTTCGCGTTTTCATTTTTTACTCCACTTTCGACTTCACCCCCAAACGAAAATTTCCTATACTGGTTTAAATTGCAGTTCGGTTCGGCAGAGTGATTATGTTGCGCGGGAACGCAGCAGCTTTGTGACCGCTGCATGGGAAGAGAGGGCAAGATGAAACAGTTGTTGGCGATGGGCCTTTTAGCAGGCCTGACCGTATCCTGCATGGCGGCGGATGCGTGGAAACCGCGCTTCGCGCTTCAGTTGTACACGTTCCGCGACCGTTCGTTCGTCGAGGCGGTGAAGACGGCGAAGCGGGTGGGCTTCGAGTATGTCGAGGCATACCCGGGGCAGAACCTAGGCGATGGGTTCGAGGGGTCGGTGGGCCCCGGCATGAACGCGGAGACGCGCCAGAAGGTCAAGGACTTCCTCAAGGAGCAGGGTCTCAAGATGGTGGTCTTCGGTGTGTGCGGCGCGGGCGATGAGGCGGGGTGGAAACAGCTGTTCGCGTTCGCGAAGGATATGGGCATCGAGATCCTCCAGGTCGAGGTGGGCAAGGACGGCACGACGCTGGACCTGCTCGATCAACTCGCGGCGGAGAGCGGGGGGAAGGTCGCGCTGCACAACCACACCCAGAAGGAAGGCTTCCCCGACGCGCAGCTGCAGCAGCTCGGCAGCCGCAAGCATGTCGGGTCTGGGGCGGACACCGGGCACTGGCTCACCGCCGATGTCAACGCTCTGGAGGGTATCCAAAAGCTGGAAGGCCGCATCTTCACGCTGCACCTCGTGGACGTGGACAAGATGGGGGGGGGGAACCATGCCGTCCCTTACGGCACCGGCGTGGGCGAGATGGGCAAGATGATGAACGAGCTGCGCCGCCAGAAGTTCAGCGGCATCATCACGTGCGAATACGAGCACATGACGCCGAAGCTCGAGGACGAGGTCGCGCAGTGTGTGAAGTGGTATAAGGCGTTTGAGTAGGGCAGGAATGAATGTCCACGCAAATCAGGAATGAGGAATGAGGAATGAGGAATCAAAATGTACTGTTGATTCCTAATTCCTCATTCTTAATTTTTAGTTTTAACCAATAAATCGAGCCGTGATGCGTTTCTTAGCAATGAAGCCAGTGCATTCAGACGAACAGGCGAGTGATGCGGAGTTGCTGTTTGCTTATTCCAAAGGCGACGTTCGGTCTATGGATTGTTTGGTCGGGCGGTATCGGCAGGCGTTGTTTTCGTGGTTCCTGGGTATGACGGGGAGCCGGGCCGATGCGGAGGATTTGTTTCAGGATCTCTGGGTGCGGGTCATCCGGAATGCGGATCGGTTCAAGGATGTCTCGTTCAGGGCGTGGATGTGGCAGATCGCGCGGAACCTGCTGATTGATTTCAGGAGGAAGAAGAAGCCGGACATCAGCCTGGACGCGATCGAGACAGAGGACGACCACCCGCTGCTGGATCAATTGGTTTCAACGGAGAGGGGACCTGCGGAAAATTTGGAGCAGGTGGATCTCGCGAGGCGGGCCATGCGGGCCGTCGGGCAGTTGCCAGAGGTCCAGCGCGAGATTTTCTTGATGCGTGTGCAGGGCGACCTCTCGTTCAACGAGATCGCGGAGACGCTGAAGATTCCGTTGAACACCGCCTTGGGGCGGATGCATGACGCGACGACGAAGTTGAGGGTTTTATTGGCAAAGGAGATGAGGAGATGAGCGACAGACTGGTAACGTTAAATGAGGCCGATGTGCTTCGGGAACTTGAGGTGATCGCGCCGCAGGTCAGGGACGGGTTTGCCCGCGCGGGGGGGCCTTCCGTCAGCGTTCTGGCCGCCCTCCATGCCGAGGCCGCTAGGGTCGCCGCCGAAACGCGTAAGTCTCGCTGTTTTGCCGTGTTCCGTAGGGTCGCCGCCGCCGCCGTGTTCGCGGTGTTGCTGACGGGTTTGTTCCAGACCTACCTGCGGCATCAGCCCCGCAGCCATTCTGCCCATGAGCAGGCGGTCACACTCCTGCGCATCGGCTCCGCGTTCGAGGACGAATCCGGGGCGATCTGCCTCTCCGACACTTCGGAGCTGGCCCAGCTCCTCCTGACCATGCAGGGGCTGGACGATGACTCGTACTTCAGCTCCCCGGAGGAAATGGAATTTCTTTGGCTGTAGCCCACAGGCGCTCGATGGTGTAGTAGGCGCGCGCTTCGGGTGAGAACACATGCGCGACCGCATGGATGTAATCCACGACGACCCACCCGCTGTCCGAAGTCCCGGATGTCCTGTAACTCGCCACGCCGAGGCCTTTCAGGTGCCGCTGCGTCTCGGCGATCAGCGCCTTCAGGTGCGGCGCGGACGTGCCCGTCGCCACCACATAGAAATCCGTCACCCCGGACAATTCGCGCACGTCGAAAATGCGGATGCCGTCCGCCTGTTTCACATCCAAGGCCGTTGCGATCTCCAGCGCAATCTGTTCAGAACTCATCGTCATGCCGTTTCCTGTTAAACATAAAAAACAAATATGATGCCTGTTCTTCCACCGAAAGACAAGCGAAAAAAAAACGAATGCCTTTCCCGTGAAGTGCAAAAAAAAAATAAAAGTTTAAAAATCTAAAAGTTTAAGCGTCTCGAAATAATTGAGACACGTTACACAAAGGAAAATTTCAGACATTCCGTATAACTCTGTGTGACTTTAGCGCATTTTAAGAAATCTCGTGTCCGCTTCCCACCAAAGGCTGAAAGCCCTCGTGCCTGTGTCGAGAAGGCGTAACCTATAGTTAATTCAGTTGAAAGCCATTCCATTTTTTACCACATTGGACACAAAGAATACAAGAGGCAATCGTGTCCATTGTGCATTCCATTGTATCGATTGTGGTTATAGTGAATTCACATTAAAAGTGTTCCATTCTTACATCCCGTTAGAGATGTGTCTCTCGGTAGAAAAACGCCCTCCCCCCCTTGTCCGCAGGAAAAGGGGCCCCCGTCGGCGCAGGTGCGACCGATGGGGCACGGGATACACCTAAAAGAGGCATCCCGATGGGATGCCATGATTTTTTTTGTGTTCTCTTCTACCGAAAGAAA
>WRML01000302.1 GCA_009777165.1 Kiritimatiellota bacterium | reverse complement strand
CCTGCAGGGTGCCCGCCCGGCGGGCCCCGTCGCGCCCCCCCCCCCCCGCGAACCCCAGCCCCCCCCCCCCGAGCAGGGGGTCGTCGCCGGAGTCCTTGACGAGCGATTGCAGGGGGGCCCCCTTTGCGTCGGGGTCGCCGAGGAGGCGCACCGTCGCCTGGATGCGCTCCCCGCAGGGCCAGAACCTGAACGGGCGGCTATGCACCCCCCCCCCTCGCGGCAAACCGATATGCTCCATCGCGCGGACGATGTCGCCGGGCGTCGCGACGGTCACGGCGGCGGACTCGTAGGCGCGGTCGCTGTTGGGCCCCACGAGCAGGAACTCCGCCGTGACCCCCTCGGCGTGTCCGACGGCCTCCGCCAGCAGACGCACCTCACGTTTCTGCGCGTCGGCGGCGACCCCCCCCCACACGCGGACCGTGTCCGAGGCTTTCTGCTCCGCCTGCCATTTCCTGAGCACGTTCGTGTGGACGGTCTGCCACGCGTCCGGCGCGGTGAACTGCTTCGCGCTCGCGGCGCAAGCCGCAAACAATACCAACATCCAAAGACATGCTTTCATAAGATTCTCCTTTCAAAAATACTTTCGACTGCCTTCGACAGCCTTCGAGTGCCTTCGACAGCCATCGATTGCCATCGATTGCCATCGACTGCCATCGAGTGCGATCGACTGCCATCGAAGGCGGTTATTCCATCTCTGCTACGGCCGCCTTAAACCCGGCGGCGGATCCGGTGATGACGTGATCCTCCACGCTGAAGCTCAAGCGGAAATACCCCGGCAGGCCGAAGCCGCGCCCCGGCACCGCCAGCACGTTGTGCCGGAGCAGCGCGTCGGTGAACGCGAGGTCGTCCCCCCCGGGGGCCTCGGGGAAGAAGTAGAACGCGCCCTGCGGCAGGGTGAACGCGATGCCCGCGTCCGTCAGCACCTGCGCCATCGCGGTGCGGCGGCGCTCGTAAACCGAGAGGTCCACGCCCTCGCCGAGCAGGCCCATCGCGAGCCGCTGGCCGATGACCGGGGCGTTCACGAATCCCAACGTGCGGTTGGTCATGGTCACGGCGTTCATCAGCAGCGCGGCGTCCGGCATGGACGGGTTCACCGCGATGTACCCGATGCGCTCGCCCGCCAGCGAGAGGCTCTTGGAGAACGACCCGATGACCAGCGCGAACGGCGACACCGGCAGCACGGGCGGCACGGTGACGCCGCCGTACGCGAGGAAGCGGTACGGCTCGTCGCTGATGAGGTACAGCGGGCGCGGGCGCGTCGCGTTCACGCGGTTGACAAGCCCCCCCAGCCGCGCCAGCGTCTCTTGCGAATAGACGCACCCCGTGGGGTTGTTCGGCGAGTTGATGATGATGGCGCGCGTCCTGTCCGTGACGGCGGCCTCCATCGCGTCCAGGTCGGGCTGGAACGAGGGGAGGGTAGGGGGGGTGGCTTTGAGCGTCCCGCCGAAATGCCCGCAGTACGCGCCGTACTCCACAAAGTAAGGGGAGGGGCAAAGCACCTCGTCGCCCGGCTCCAGCACGGCGCGGAAGAACGACGTCAGCGCACCTGCCGCGCCGCACGTCACGACGACATCCGCCGCCGCGACGGGGACCTGCTGCTGCTTCGCCAGCATTGCCGCGAGCGCCTCGCGGAACGCGGGCAGCCCGGCGTTGGGGCAATAGCCGAACGCCATCGGTTGGCCCGACTGCTCGGCGAGTTTCGCCAACATCTCGCGCGTCTTAGGCGGCGGCGGGATGTCCGGGTTGCCGAGGCTGAAGTCGAACACGTTCTCCGTGCCGAACTGTTTCTTCAGCTCCGTCCCCCGCTCAAACATGCGCCGTATCCACGACGCGCCCTCCATCTGTTTCAGAACCGCACTTGAAATCATCTGCATCATCAATCCTCGGTTGTGTTCATCCGTGGCTCACCAAAACGTTCCTGTGGTCATGGCAGTGAAGTATATCCCCAATGCCCACTTAAAAGCAAATCCATTGGTGGGCGGTGAGAGACTCGAACTCCCGACATTCTGGGTGTAAACCAGACTCTCTAACCAACTGAGATAACCGCCCGTGAAAAAAGATTAGTATGCCATTTCCTCCGCGCCTTTTCAAGCATCAAATGTGCACCGATAATCTTCGGGTGCAGGAGGAATTATTTTGTGGCCCTCTGGAGTGCGGCGGCTTGCCGCCGCTTTCCTGCGTGGGGCTTGCCCCACGCTTTCATTACAACGGCTGTATGCGTCCCCGCGTGGGGGCAAGCCACCGCACGCCAGAGGTCACGCGGCAATCCCCCGTGTGCCCGTCTGCTCTTTTTTTTTGAACTTCGCGATTTTGCGTTTGTCTTTGGCAGAACAAACGGTTATACTCATTCTTTTTATTGTGGAGGGATTATGGGCTGGAGATTACAAGGATTGATAGCAGTTGCGCTCGGGATGGCGCTCACGGCCGCCGCGCAGGACGCGAAGCCGATGGACTTGGACGGCGCGAAGTGGATCTGGCTCATGGCGCCAGACGCGAACCTTAACACGATTCCAGAGCAGAGTTGTTTCTTCAGGGCAGGTGTCGCCGTCACCGAGCGCGAGCGCATCGTCACCGCCGACCTCGCCGTCACCGCCGACAACCTCTACGAGGTCATCATCAACGGCAAGCCCGTCGGCGGCCGCGCCGCCAACCCCGACGGCTGGCGCAGCACCAAGCGTTTCGACGTCTCCTCCCTTCTCATCCTCGGCGACAACACCATCGCTGTCCACGCCTACAACACCGCGCCCAGCCCCGCCGGGCTCATCCTCAAGCTCCACGTCGTGCTGACCGACGGCTCCATCGTCGAGCGCGTCACCGACGCCACATGGAAGTCCTCCCTCGAGTTCGAGCCGAACTGGGACCAGCGCGACTTCAACGACCAGCACTGGGCCCCCCCCCGCGAGATCACCGCGCACGGCGCCCCCCCCTGGAACAAGCTCGCCGTCCCCGACAAGGCCGAGCCCCCCAGCAAGGCCAAGGAGAGCCCCGTCGAGGAAAACATCCCCGACGACTTCGCCTGGCCCTCGGGCATCGTGTACGTGGGCGACGACCGCAGCTTCACCCTCGCGCAAGGCAGCAGGGGCGGCGCCTGGCACACCCTCGGCAACATGATCTTCAACCCCGGCTCCACCCGCGCGTTCCCCGAGCACGACTTCCCCGGCCCCATGAAGGTCGGCCAGACCCTCCGCGCCATCCGCTGGAACAGCCCCCTTGTGAAAGGGGGTGCCGACGTATCCGTCGGCGGGGGTTTGTCCACCATCCTCGTAGACGCAGGCGACGGCGGCGCACTCGGCTCGCCCACCGTCTCCTTCGACGGCAAATGGGGCTACTTCTCCATGGTCAGGCCCCACCAGGACGCCCCCCCCCCCCCCCCCCGCCCCCCC
>WRML01000301.1 GCA_009777165.1 Kiritimatiellota bacterium | reverse complement strand
CGCGCGGCGCCCCCCGCGGGTGCGGGGGGTCCGCCGCCCCCCCCCCCCCGCTTACACGCGCCGCCCATCAGCCCTGCCGCGAGCGACACACTCAACACGACATTCCAACGCAATGATTTCATGGGAACACCATCAGTTCTTGTAGAGGACACGGCGGTGACCGGGCTCGATCTTGCCGATGACGGAAGAGGCCAGGGGATACTTTCTCAGAAGCTCCAGCGCGGCCTTGGCATCGCGCGGACGGACAATGATGACGTAACCGATGCCCATGTTGAAGACACGGTACATCTCGTCACGGTCAACCTTGCCTTGGCGCTCGATGAAAGTGAAAATCGTCGGGACGACCCACGAGGCGCGGTCAATAACGGCGCTGCAGTTGTCGGGCAGGACACGGGGGATGTTGTCCGCGACCCCCCCCCCCGTGATGTGCGCCATCCCTTGGATCGGGACTTTCTTGGCCATCAGCGCGGAGACGGGCCGCAGGAAACTACGGTGGATCGCCAGGAGGACCTCGGAGGTGGTCAGGCGCGTGCCAGGGATAAGATCGTGGGGGGTCAGCCCGCATTGGTCAAAGATGACCTTGCGGGCGAGCGAGAAACCGTTCGTCTGAAGACCCCCTGAGGACAGGCCGATGATGACATCGCCCGGCTTGATGGTCTTGCCCGTGACGAGCTTGCGTTTCTCGACCGCACCGACGATGGTGCCGACCAGGTCATACTCGCTCATCGGGTAGAGCCCCGGCATCTCGGCGGTCTCCCCCCCCAGCAGGGCACAGCCGTTCTCCTTGCAAGCCTTGACCAGCCCGGAGATGACCTCCGTGAACGTCGCGGCGTTGAAGCGCGCCGCACCGATGTAGTCGAGGAAGAAGAGGGGCTTCGCGCCTTGCACGAGGATGTCGTTCACGCAATGGTTGACGAGATCCTGCCCGACGGTGTCGTGCTTTTTCGCCATCGCGGCGACCTTGAGTTTGGTCCCGACGCCATCGGTACTGGCGACGAGCAACATCTCTTTGCCAGGCGACTGGAAAAGCCCGCCGAAACTACCGATCCCACCCACCACGTCCTTAGTCTTTGTGGTGGCAACCATTTTCTTGATGGTTTCAATCCCAGACATTTTCAGGTCAATGTCAACACCCGCTTGGGCGTAGGCTGAAACGCCCCTCGGTTGAATGGTACTCTGTCGTGTCATTCCTCCTCCCCTGATACCAGAAAATCCCCGTTTGTCATTTATGAGAGCAGATTAGCACAATGCCCGAGGGTTTACCAGCAAAAAATGAGGGGGTAGGCAAAAAAAATGCGATTCGGCAACAAGATCACGTTTTAGAACCGGATATCCGCCCGCCCGGGGTCAACGTCGAAGCCCAGCTCGCGGAACCACGGGAACAGGTCGCGCCCCATGGCCTTGCCCAAAAGCGCGACGGTGTTGTCCATGGTGTATTTCTTGATGGTGTCCGGCGTGGCGTGTTTGCGTTTGAGCTGGAAATAGGCCGCCATGAAATCCGGCTTCTCTTTGCGCAGCTCCTCGAAGATCCAGAACGTCTTGCCCCAGTGGATGTCGTTCACGGCCCCCCCCTCCAGCGGCTTGATGTCCGCATGGACGGATTTACCGCCGAGGTCGTAGAGCTTCATGTCGGGGTCATGCCGCCGCGCGCGTTTGATCGTGTCCGCGATGCGCCGCAGGGCCTCGGCCTCATGCCCCATGTCCATCATCACGAGGTTGCCGACGTATGTCGCGATCGGCTCGTTCCACACCTCCGGGAACGGCAGCACCCACGAGTGCACGGACTCGTGCGTGACGAACTCGATCATGCTGTCCTCCTTCTCGGGGAACCCCCCCCACCAGACCGCCAGACCGATGAGGGCCCCCCCGGAGAACCCCCCCCCTCCGGTCGCCAGCAGCCCCACCTTCGACGCCATGCCCTCGGAGAGGGGGACCCCCATCCGCTTCTCGATGAACGGCTTCGTGCGCCGGGTGATGTCGAGCATCGCCTCCGCGTAAGGCTTCAGGTAATCGCTGTAGTAGAGCGAGATGTCCCGGTGCTCCTCCACGTTGTCCGCGTCCGTCAGGTTCCTCCCGTTGAACGGCTTGGACGTGTCAATCGCCTTGCCCTGCCCCAGGCGCTCCAGCACGGGCGCGAGCCACGCCGCATTGATGGGGTCGCTCGCGTCCGGGTTTGACCCCGAGAACCCGCGCGGCGCGACCATGAGCCACCCCTTGCCGACCTTCCGCATCCCCGCCACGACCGCCCCCCCCGCATCCGTCACGAGGGGGGTCCACGTCTTCTCCGCGCCCGCCGGGAGACGGATGGAGGCCCCCCCCTCGACCTTCTCCACCTTCAGCGCGTCGGCGGCCCTCATCGGCGCGACGGCCCCCCCCTCATACGCCGCGCCGAGCTTCCGCGCCAGCTCCGCCTGCCTGCACGTCGGCGACGACACGAACAGCGCGACGCCCCCCCCCTCCTCCAGAAACCGCGTGATATGCGCCACATCCCTGTCCGTGTAGCACAGGCGCGAATCGCAATCCAGCAGCACCAGCAGGTTCGCGTTCGACAGGTCGAAATTGTAGAGCGCGTTCCAGTTCATCACCGAGCGGTGCTGCCCCAGGTACTGCCGCGCGAAACGCCCGTCCGCATAGAACGTGAAACTGTGCGACAGGTCAACCACCGAATGCACGTCATACGTCTTCCCGTCCTGCGCACACGCGCACCCCGCCGCCGCGATCAAACAGCAAATCCCCTTTTTCATACCCGCCCTCCTTTTCAACGTGTTGTCTCAATTATGCCGAGCCGCGCGGAGGAAAGCAAGCCATTCGCAAAAGAAGTTCTAAAGTGCGGGAGTTCTAAAGTTCTAAAGTTTTTATGTCGCCGCTTTTCACGCAACCTCTGGAGTGCGGTGGCTCGCCACCGCTTTTAACGCAGGGGCTTGCCCCTGCGACGCACGGCGGCAAGCCGCCGAAAACAAAGCGGTGGCGAGCCACCGCACTCCAGAGGTTGCCGCTTTCCTCACGGCTCGGGGACTGCCGCGCCACGGGCGCAAAGGCGGAAGCCAATGTGCGAGCCCCGGAGGGAAACGATGTTGCCAGTCCGAGCGGCGGAGCGGAGGTTGGAAGCGGTGTTGGCAAGGTAGCCGCCACGCGCAGACCGATTGTTGCTGCTATCAACGTTCATGGGTTGATTGCCGTCGTCCACGGGAACGTAGGTGAGATTGGCATAGCGGTCGAGACACCACTCCTGCACGTTCCCGTGCATATCGTAAAGCCCCGCCTGGTTCGTCCGCCTCAGCCCGACGGGCCTCACGGCGTCGACGTAGGGCGCGTCATAGCGGTTCCCCGACCACCACGCCACCTCGTTGATCGCGGGGGTCCACGCCGTCCCCTCCGCCGACCCCGCCGTGTACGCCGTCATCGCGGCGTTGGTGTT
>WRML01000300.1 GCA_009777165.1 Kiritimatiellota bacterium | reverse complement strand
AGGTGGGACATTCAGCCCCTGCCGGGGCTGGGACGGTAGGTGGCACTGTCCGCCGGTTCCGCTCGCGGCTCGGCTGTGCGCCTCGCACCTCGCTCCACCGACGGTTACTCACGTCGCGCACCTCCGGTGCTTTTGTCCGCTGCCGACGGTTACTCACGTCGCGCACCTCCGGTGCTGACCGCTTCCTGCTCGTTGACGACACGGTGTACCACGTCGGCGCATCGCTCAAGGATTTAGGCAAGAAACTCTTTGCCTTCTCGAAGATGGAGGCGAAGTCCGCCGACATCCTGAAAAACGTCTCAGTTACACAAACCCAAACCGAAAGGAAACCAGATCATGAAGAAACCAGTACGCTCACTCCTCGCGGCCATCGGCGCGACACTCGGCACGACGCTCGCGGCGAACGCGGACTCCGTGAACATCAACGGTACCAACTACACCTACACCGTCCTCGGCGGCGGGGGGGCGCGGATTGACAACATCTTTCCGTGGCCCTCGGGGGATTACACGATCCCGGGCACGCTGAACGGCAACCCCGTTACCGTCATCGGGAGCGACCTGTTTTACTATAACGACGGCTTGACAAGCGTGGCAATCCCCGCGGGCGTCACGGAAATAGGACTCGCCGCATTCTGGGGTTGCGAAAACCTGCGAAGCGTGGCGATCCCGCAGGGCGTCACGAACATCGGGTATGGGGCGTTCCTTTTTTGCGCGAGCCTGACGAATGCGGCGCTCCCGTCGAGCGTCGCGTCCATCGGGGTGATGGCATTCGAGAATTGCGCCAGCCTGACGGACATGACCATCCCGTCGAACCTCAAGCAGATCGAGGAAAGCCTGTTTTCCGGATGCGCCGGACTGACGAACGTGGTCATCTCCGAGGGCGTCACGGGAATCGGCATGAACGCGTTTGAAAATTGCGCCGGACTGAAAAGCGTGACGCTGCCGACAAGCGTGACCGACATCGGGAGTTATGCGTTTTTCGGCTGCGCCGGACTGACGAACGTGACGATCCAGACGGGCGTCACGGCGATCAGGAATGCCGCGTTCGCCGAGTGTTCGGCGCTGGAAGGCGTCACGCTCCCCGCGACCCTCGCGGACATCGAGTGGTTCGTGTTTGACGGTTGCACAGCGTTGCGGACGGTGCGCTTCCTCGGGGACGCGCCAAACGCCTCCGTTGACCTCTACTTCGAGACGCACGCCAGCCTGACCACCTACGTCAATCCCGGCTCCAAGGGGTGGGACGGCGACCCGAACTCCACGGCGTTGCCCCCTGACCTCCTATGGCCGCTGCAATTGGGGAATCGCCGGGCAATCGCGCACTACGCCGGAGCCATCGCCACGCTCAACGGCATCGCGTATGGCTGGCTCGAGGGACACTACCCCAACGATCCGCGCGGTTACGAGGCGCTCTCCATCCTCGACGCCGCAAACGGCATGAGCATGTACGACTGCTACGTCGCCGACCTCGACCCCAACGACCCCGGCGCGGTCTTCGCCATCACCTCCTTTGCCATTAAGAACGGCGTCCCCGTCCTCAAATGGAATCCCGACAGCGCAAACCGCCATTACACCGTCCTGGGCAAGGAAAAGCTCACCGACCTCCAATGGGCTGGCACCAACACGCTGCCCAACGCGCACTTCTTCATGATACGCGTGGAGGTGCCGGGGCAATGAAACCCACGGAGACGCCGGAGGCGTTCAATGTGAGTAACCGCCGGTGGAGCGCAAGCAGAGCGAGCGCGAAACCGGCGGGCAGGACTGCAAACACATCAGCCCTGCCGGGGCTGAACAAGTCGGGACATTCAGCCCCTGCCGGGGCTGGGACGGCTGGCGGTGCTGTCCGCCGACACTGCCGTCCCTTGTCCCCTGTCCGAAGTCCCATTTCTAACCATACGAAAGACCTCCCCCCATGCCAACGCTAAAAGAATATAACACGCGCCTTGCGACGATGAACGGGATGCGGCGCGTGACCTCCACGATGCAGATGGTGGCGGCGTCGCACCTGCACCGGATGCAGCGGGAGATGACATTCCCCGTCGCGTTTGGCGCGACACTGTCGTCCGTCCTCCAAGTGGCGCAGCATATCCCGTTGTTCGCCAAGCACCGCTTCATGGGCGGGGGGGGGGGGGGCACGAGGCTTCCGCCCCGCAATAATGTAAGCGGGGCGGAAGCCCCGCGCCCCCAAATCCTCCTCATCGTCATGGCCTCCGACCGCGGACTGTGCGGCGCGTTCAACCACGGGATTGCGGTGAGCACACACCAATGGGTGGAGAAGCAGCGGGAACAGCGCCATGCGGACATCGAACCCCTCTATGTGGGGAAAAAGGGTGCGGGCCTGTTGTCGCGCGACCTCCCCTCCCCATCGCCTGTCCTGACGCTCTCCGTCCACCCGAAGATCAGCGAGATGATGCCCGTGGCGGATATGCTCGTGCAACGCTTCCTGAACGAAGATGTTGACGAGGTGTGGATTTCCGGCAACCGCTTCGTCAACACGCTGAAGCACGACAGCATGATCATGCAGGTGTTGCCGTTCACGGGGCAGACGAAACCCGGCAAGGTGTTGCCCCCCCCCCTGCTGGAGCCCGCGGACGAGAGGCTCGTGGACGCGCTGATGCGGCAGTGGGTACACTATTGCCTACTCATGTCGCAGCAGCATCGCGTCGCTTGCGAGCATGCCTCGCGCGTGGTGGCGATGACCAGCGCGACGGACAATCTGAAAACCATGGAGCGGGATCTGAAACTGCGCCGCAACCGTGCGCGCCAGACCGCCATCACAAACGAGCTGATGGAAATCATTGCCGGCGCAGAAGCGCTGAATTGAGGAAACGTATGAATACACATTATGAAGTCAAGATCGGTCATGTCGTCCAGGTGCTGGGCGCGGTGGTGGACGTGGAGTTCCCGGACGGGTACCGTCCGCGCCTGCTCCACGCGTTGCGCACGACCAACCCGTTGCTGAGCGACAAACCCCAGAACCTCGTGTTGGAGGTGGCCCAGCATCTGGGCGATTGCCGTGTCCGTGCCATCGCCATGGACTCCACCATCGGGCTCGTGCGGAACACGGAGGTGTTCACCACGGGCGCGACCATCGAGATGCCCGTGGGCAAGGCGACGCTCGGGCGCGTGATGAACCTCCTGGGCGAGCCCGTTGACGGCAAGGGCGTCATCGAGGCCGAGGAGCACCTGCCCATCCACCGCCAGCCGCCAGCCTTTATTGACCAAGACCCGGAAGCCAAGGTCCTGGTCACGGGCATCAAGGTCATTGACCTGCTCACGCCCTACCGACGGGGTGGGAAAATCGGTCTGTTCGGCGGTGCGGGCGTGGGCAAGACCGTGCTGATCCAGGAGCTTATCCACAACATCGCCAGCGAGCACGGCGGCTACTCCGTGTTCGCGGGCGTCGGCGAGCGCACCCGCGAGGGC
>WRML01000299.1 GCA_009777165.1 Kiritimatiellota bacterium | reverse complement strand
TTTCGGCGAGGATTTTTGCCGAGTCGAAGACAAGAATGTTCAACAAAACCTGAACATTGCGCGCAAAATCGCACTCAACTGCGTCAAGACCCACAAAAGGAAATCCGAGCTCGCATCCCCCCTGTCAAAACTCATGTTCGATTGCCTGCTCGACTGCGAAAAATTAATCCCGGTGCTGAGGAATACTGAAAATTGATTTCCGTGATGGCGAGGCAGGGAAATTCCACCGTTTACGCCGTTTTTTGTGCTTGCCTTTCGCGCGGGAGTGGTGTATTGTTTGTCGTACTGTTTAAATTGGGTTGGAGGGTTGTCATGAAAAGACTGTTGAAGGGGACGGTAGCGGCGCTTGTGGCGCTGGCGGGCGCGGTCGCTCAGGCGGTGCCGAATGTGCTGGTCAATCTGGATGCGACGGATTTCGATCCGGTGCAGGTGGCGTGGACGAATAACGGGACGCTGGGCGGAGTGTTCGTCCCGGTCGGTTCGGGGGAGGGGACGACCTACGGCATCGTGGACGGTATCGCGGCGGTGTCGCTGGCGGGGGATGACTCGTCGGTGATGACAAACGGGGTGTCGCCCAACGTGATCTGCGCGGACGTGCCGTGGAGCTTCGAGGCGTGGGTCCACAATCCCGCGGCGCAGCTCAACGAGGATGTCATGTTCACCTGGACGGCGCGTGAGCAGTGGCCCAACAATCAGCCCAACGGATCCTGCGTGGAGTTCCGCTACGGCAAGGATTCGGGCAACGCGGTGGAGCATTACGCCGAGAACCTCGGGTGGGGCGGGGAGCTCCCGGCCTTCGGGCAGTGGCACCATGTGGCGGTGACGCGCGACGCCGGGGGGGTCGAGCGGCTGTACCTCAACGGGGTGCTGCGGGTCACCCAGTACCGGAACGTCAACGCGCGCGACGACATCGGCTTCTTCACGCTGGGCGCGGTGCAGAACAGGAACAACGGCGGCTGGCAGTTCCCGTTCAGCGGGTCGTTCGCGCGTCTGCGCGTGCATGACGGGCCGCTGGGCATCGAGGACATCTTCGCGAATATCCAGGCGGACCTTGCGGCGTTCGGGGTCTCCATGTCGAGCGCCCGCTACTGGAAGGGCGCGCCGGGGGTGTGGGACGCATGGGCCACGGGCGCGAACTGGGTCGGCGGCGGTGTGCCGCTGGACGGCGACAGCGTGATCTTTGACAACGGCGGCAAGGCGGGGGGGTTCGCCGGCACGATCACCCTCCAGAATTTCATGGGGTATGACGGCGGCTTCGAGATGACCGGGGGGGAGCTCACGTCGCTGAACACGGTGACGATGGGGCTGGGCACCGGGCGGTCGTTCGACTTCCAACTGAAGGGCGGCAAGTTCAACATCCCGGGGACGGACAACCGCCACCTGCTGATGGGCGAGAACACCTCCGCACAGGCCGTCATCGGCGGGACGGGCGTCCCGGCGTGGCTCTGCGTGGACAAGGACATCCACCTCGCGAGGCGCGACGGGGGCGACGGGTACATGGAGATCCTGCCCAACGGGCTGGTCACGACCTCGAACGGGTGGCTCTACCTCACCTGCGAGGGCGTGGCGACGGGCACGCTGGTCGTCGCGGGGGGGACGGTCCGCAACGAGCGCGGTGGGCCTCTCGTCGTCGGGCAGGGGCGCGGCGGGAAGGCGACGCTGATCGTGAACAGCGGGTACGCCGGACCGTTCGGCGAGATGCGGGTGTCGGGCGATCAGAACAACGAGGGCAGCGTGGCGGACATCTTCCTCAACGGCGGCACGACCGAGGTGCAACGGGTGAGGGCGGACTGGGCGGGGATGAACACGTTCCACTTCAACGGCGGCACGCTCCGCAACCGCGACGGAACCCCGCGCACGGACTTCATGCACGGCCTCACGGCGGCGCTCGTCCAGCCGGGGGGGGCCTGCTTCGACGTCATCGCGGACACCACCATCGAGGTTTACCAGAACCTGCTGGAGGACCCCTCCGATACAGGGGGGGGGCTGGTGAAGACCGGCCCCGGGACGCTGGTGCTGAGGGGGGCCAACACGTTCACGGGGGGCATCACCGTGGGCGGGGGGGCCCTGTTCCTGCGTAACGACGACGCGCTCCCGGGGGGGTATGCCGGGAACATCCTCCTGCAAGGGGGGGGTATCGGCTGGGAGACCGCAGGGGGGGCCGGTGCCCTGCTGGGGCTGCTCGACCAGAGTTCCTCGGGCGCGCTCTTCCTGTTCGGCGTGAACGAGTCGGACCCCATTGACCTGTCGCAGCACCCGGGGGTGTCGCTGGGCATGACGGGGAACATGGAGTACCAGGGGGCCCTCTCCCCGTCCGGAGGGGGGGGGTACTACCGTTTCACCGTCACGGGGGGGGGGAACCACTACGGGCAGGTGATCGCCGGGAACATGGGCCTCATCCTCGAGGAGGCCTCCACGGGGCACCTGGGACTTCACGGCGATAACACCTACACGGGCGACACGCTCATCTATGGCGGAACCATCTACATGTATCACGCGAACGCGCTCGGCAACCCCCTGACCAAGCAGAACGCCCGCGACATCGGCATCTACAACGGCACGGCGATCGCGCTCGACGTGCCGATCACGCAAGCCTTCCTCGACCGCATCAAGACGGACTCGCGCGGCTCGATCGTCCTGATCAACGACAACAACAACAACGAGAGCTTCGACTTCAGCGCACTACCCGGGGTGACGCTCGGATCCTCCAACTGGCGCGACTACTGGGGCACCGTCACCCCCCACGCGGGCGTGGGCTACCACTTCGGGGGGGGCGGGCAGCCCTGGTGGGACGGCGGCCTCCGGCTCCGGAACCTGACGGACGCTCCCGGGGGGGCCCCCCGCAAGGTCATCGCGGAGTTCCCCGGCACGGTCGAGCTTGTCGAGGCACAGTCCTTCAGCGGCGGCATCGTGGTGACGAACGGCGCCAACCTGCGCGTGAACAGGGACGACACGATGGGCGCCGAGCCGCCCGCCCCCGCGCCGGACTACCTGCTCATCAGCGGCGGCAGCCTCCGCATCGAGTCCGACGGCGGCCTGCCCATGCTCACCCACACGAACCGCGGCCTCACCGTCGGCAGCGGCGGCGCGACCTTCTACCCCCCCGGCAACCGCTACACCGCATGGATGGGGGGCCTGAACGGTTCCGGACCCATCATGGCCTCGGACAACGGCGTCCTCATGTTCGGCGGCGAAAACAACACCTGGGACGGCATCCTCACGATGGCCAGCGACAACGAGGACGGCGCCTTCACCGTCGGCTACGGCGACACCTTCAGCTGGCCGCGCGACAACATCATCCAGGGCAATGGACAGTTCGGCGTCTCCACGGATCTGGACATCACGTGGAGCGACAAGTTCGCGAACCCGCTGGGTAACGTGCCGCCGCAGCCCGACGCGACGGACGGGAAGAACGCGCGCCTGGGCATGCGCAAGCTG
>WRML01000298.1 GCA_009777165.1 Kiritimatiellota bacterium | reverse complement strand
GCGAACATGATCCTCTATAACAAGGACGAGCCTGTCGCGGCGCTCAAGCTACTCGCGCCGTGGATCCGCCATGTCCATGCGAAGGACGCGACGCGCACGAAAATCAACGGCACCTGGGGTGCGGAGGTACCGTGGGGCGATGGCGAGGTGAACGCCCCTGCGTTCCTCGACGCGCTCCGGGACATCGGCTTCACCGGAGCCCTCGCCGTCGAGCGCGAAGCTGGCGACCAGCGGGCGATTGACATCTCCACTGCCATTCAACGTTTAGCCGCCTACGAAGGTATAATCTTGGTGAACCGCGCGTAAGCGGTGTCCCATGCGGCGGTGTCTTGGGGCGTGTAGGTGGCGATGGGGAAGGCGTCCTTGATGAGCGGCATCGCCGCCTTGAGGTCGGGGAGGATGCCCGCGCCGATGGCCTGCACCATGAGGTTACCGATCGCGGTGGCCTCCTTGGGCCCCGCCAGCACGGGGACACCGACGGAGTCCGCTGTGAACTGGTTGAGCAGGAGATTGTTGCTGCCCCCCCCCACGATGTGCACGACCTCGGTTCCCGTGCCGGTGATCGCGTTGATGGTCTCGTTCACGAAACGGTACTTCAGCACGAGGCTCTCGTAGACGATTCGCAGCATCGCACCACGGTCACCGGGCACAGGCTGTTGCGTCCCCGCAAGAAAGCTGCGGATGGCGGCCTCCATATCGGGGGGGTTGTAGAAGCGGCTGTCGTCGGGGTCAATGAATGCGGTGAACGCGGGCGCGGCGGGCGTGATGGCGTCCACCTCTTTCCATTCCATGCGCTGGCCGTCGGCGATTTCCCAGACGCGCAGGAGCTCCTGCACAATCCACGTGCCCATGCAGTTGCGCAGGAAGCGGATGTTGCCGATGCCCCCCTCGTTGCTGAACCCGAGGCGCATGGCCTCGGGAGTGGTGATGGGTTTCTTGATGAGTTTGCCGACGAGGGACCACGTGCCGGAGCTGATGATGAGCGCTTTCTTGGGATTCTTCACCGGGGCGGCGGCGAAGGCGCTGGCGGTGTCGTGCGAGCCGACGGCGATGAGGGGGGCCTCGTTCAGTCCGAGTGCGGCCGCGAGCTTGGGCTGGAGCCGGCCGATTTTCGTGCCGGGCGCGACAATCTCGGGCATGAGCTTCTTGGGGATGCCGAGCGCCTTCAGCATCTCGTTGCTCCATTTGCCGCGTTTCGCGTCCATCATCTGCATGACGCTGGCGAAGGTGGAGTCAATGGCGGTCGTGCCGCCGAGATAGAAGTTGAACAACGCGGGGATGGGCAGGTAGATTTTCGCGAGCTTGAGGAACTCCGGGCGGCGCGTGGCAGCCCAGAGGAGCTGGTTGGACGGATTGAGGGGCAGGAAATGATTCCCGGTGATGGCATAGACACGCGCGGCATCGAGGCGCGCCCGGAGCTCGTCGCACATCGTATCGAGGCGGTGGTCGCGGTAACAGTAGACCTTGCCGAGGGTGTCGCCGTCCTGGGTGATCAGGTGCCCGTCGGAGCCCCAGGTGTCAATGCCGATGCCGTCGAGTGTCGCGCCGAACTGACGTTTCGCGGCGTGAAGCCCCTTGACGATATTCTGATAGATGAAGGTGTCATCCCAGTAGGTGCGCTCTGTGACATCGCCCGAGCGGTCTGGCAAGAAGAACGGTACCGCCTCATAAGCGAAGCGGTGGACCTCCTCCATGCGGAATGTCCCGTCGCCGAACAATCCGACAAAGCACTTGCCTCCCGATGCGCCCAGATCAACTGCAAACAATTTGCTCTCGCCCATGTCTCCTCCTTCGCTTCGTCATGCATCTTGCCCGGGGCTGTTGCGGTCGCCGTCAGAATGGCGTCTGCGCCCTCTCCGTCCGCGTCCGCGCCCGCGCCCCCCCCCTCTGTGGTGGTGGTGGCGGTGGTCATCGGGTTTGCGGCTGAGGATGATCCAGCCCTCGGTATCCCCCCAGGTCTCTTTCTCCTGGTCATGGTACATCTGCCACTTGTCGGCGATGGTCATGTCGCCGCCCTCCGCCGTCAGAACGATGCGCCGGAGCGCGAGGGCTTCCTCGAACATCTCGTGCCGGATGAAGCGGAACGCGCGCGTCTCCCGGTGGGGGGGGGCGGTGAAACGCCGCTGGACATCCAGCAGCGCGAGCGCCCAGGCGAACGCCGCCTTGGGAATACGCAGACGGTCGGCAATCTCGCCGATCGCACCCTGCGCGATGTCCTGGGTATTCACCTTCCCCTGTCCCGCCGCCTGGGTCTCCCGCGCGAGTGCCTCCGCGAACATCGCGTAATAGAGGCAGGCCGTCCGCAACCCGATTGACGCGGTGTCGCAGACAGGGGCGTTGTCGAGGGCGGAGAGGTATCTCCAGACTGGAGCGTCTATCCCACCAGACACATCAATGAACGCGCTCAAGCGCGGCAGGATGTCCTCCAGCAACTTGAAGCGCCACATCAGCCTGAACGCCTCGCTCGACGAGCTGTAGGTGAACAGGCGGAAGATCTCCTCGCAGACACGCGGGCGCGAGGCGTTCAGGATGTCCGAATGGTAGTTGAGGATGGCCTTGCTGCTCGCGTGGTCAATCGTGAAGCCGAGGCGAGCGGCGAAGCGGACGGCGCGCATCATGCGCACGGGATCTTCGCGAAAGCGGATGTTGGGGTCGCCGATACAGCGGAGCATCTGCCGCTCCAGATCCTCCAGCCCGCCGACGTAATCAATGACGGCGAAGGTTCGGATGTCGTAGAACAAGCCGTTGATGGTGAAGTCACGCCGTTTCGCGTCCTCCTCCGGGGTGCCGAAGGTGTTGTCCTCGGCCTGATAGAGGCCATCCTCCGCGTCCTTCTCGTCCTTCTCGTTCGGCGAGCGGCGGAAGGTGCAGGTCTCGATGATTTTTTTCCCGAACACGATGTGGGCGAGCCGGAAGCGGCGGCCGATCAGGAAACAGTTGCGGAAGATGTTGCGGATTTCGGACGGGTACGCGTTTGTGCCTACGTCGAAGTCCTTCGGCCTGCGGCCGAGGAGCAGGTCGCGCACGCTGCCCCCGACGAGATAAGCGATGTAACCCGCGTCAGAAAGGCGGTAAAGGACTTTCAGCGCCTCCGTGTCAATGTCCGCGCGCGAGATACAATGCTCGCGGCGCTCTCGTATAATCGGTCCAGCCGGTTGATCCTGTCCTGAATGCATAAAACCTGTGAAGCCTTAAATTGCAAAAGGTACAGTTTTTCACAAAACGCGGACAAACACAAGTAAATATCTACGGCAAGGTGGCACACAAGTACAGAGGATTTTTTTTGTGCCGATCTGGAGAACCGCGAAATCCTTTCGAACGGCACAAGTCCCATCAGGTCGCGGCGGGGGAAGCGCAGGGCCTTGTCAACGGCCTGGCGGATGAGGGTGAGCAGTTCCTGATAGTCGGCGTCGTCCTGCGCGGCGTAGGGGAGGGGGGGCATTTCCCCGTGC
>WRML01000297.1 GCA_009777165.1 Kiritimatiellota bacterium | reverse complement strand
CTGGACAAGGAGCGTGGCGTTGATGAAGTCCGGGCCGGCCTCGACGTTCCACTCGCCGGGGTCGAGGACGGTGAGGGTCTCCCCCCCCGCGAGGGGGAACACCTTTGGGCGGTAGCGCGAGTCGAACCAGATACACTGGAGATGCCGTTCGCTCCAGTGGAACGCCGTATGGTACCGCGCCGACGGATCATGCGCCATCGAACAGAGGGGACGCGCGAGGATGCGCGCGTAATCGTCCGCGAGTGGGAAATAAGTGTTCATCTGACCAGGGCCTCGTCGAGGCTAGAGGCGCTGACGGTGACGACATTGCCCTTGTTGGCGTGTGCGCCCGCCGAGAGGGCGAGGCATTCCGTAATCATGCGCATCGTCTTGTCCATCATGAAAAACTCCTCTCGAGAAGAATGATGCGATAAGTTTCGCAGGTTTGGGGAAAAAGTCAAGTGCGAAACCTGAGAGGCACAAAACCACCGGCACAAAATCATCTGAAAATACACTTGCAAGGTACACGTTTTTTTACTATTCTATCTCTCTTTACGCCAACTTAGCTCAGCTGGTAGAGCAGATCATTCGTAATGATCAGGTCGGGGGTTCGAATCCCTTAGTTGGCTCCATTTAAGGATTTTTTTCAGCACGCAGATGACGCAGATTCTTAACGATTCATCCCGATCAAAATCTGCGGAACTCCTGAAGAATCTGCGTCATCCGTGTGAGAAAAAAAACGGGGCTATGGTAATGACAAATTCTTCTCAACTGCGCGTACAGCGTTTCATCACGTCGGTGTTCGCGACAGACCGCGTGGGGTTGCTGCGGGACGTCACGCAGGCGGTCTTCTCGCTCGACGGCAACATCGGGAGCATCCGCCAGACGGTCGTGGACGGTTTCTTTACGCTCGTGTTCACGGCGGATTTCCCAGGGCAGGTCGCGCCGGAGACCCTGCGCTCTCTGATCGCGGTGTCGCTCGACGCGGGGGCGGTGGTCACAGTGATGGAATGCCCGGAGGCGCCGCCGGCCGTGGTGCCGGAGGGCTCGCGCTTCGTGGTCACCACGCGCGGGGAGGACAGGCCCGGTACGATCTTCGCCATCACGTCGTTCCTCGTTGAGCACGGCGTGAACATCGAGGACTGGATCGTGGAGAACGACGGCGGGCAGATCGTCTACATCGCGCAGGTCGTCGTGCCGGAGACGGTTGACTTCCAGATGATTCAGGAGCGTTTCCGTGCGGCGATGGCGGAACGGGACTTGGCAGGTCTGCTCTGCCACGAGAACATCTTCCGCGCCACGAACGAGATCGGCCCCATCAAGGCACTGCTGTGATTGTCTAAAAACTAAAACTAGAAACTAGAAACTCTATTCTTATGATTGCACGACAAAATGTTCTTTCGACAATCCGCATGGTACGCGAGGAAAACCTCGATGTGCGCGCGGTGACGCTGGGCATCAACCTGAATGTCTGCGCGAACCCGGACCCCGTCAGGCTGGCGCGCGCCGTCCACGAGCGGATCGTCGAGAAGGCGCAACAGCTTGTCCAGTTCTGCGACGAGGTGAGCGCGAAGTACGGTCTGCCGATCGTGAACAAGCGCATCGCGGTGTCGCCCGTCAGCCTGCTGCTCGAGGGGCATGGCGTCGAGACCGCCGTGGAGGTTTGCCGCGCGTTGGACGCGGCCGCGGAGCAGGTGAGGATTGACCTCCTGGGGGGGTACTCCGCGCTCGTGCAGAAAGGCGTCACGCCCGGCGAGCGCACGCTGATCGAGTCCCTCCCCCGGGCACTGGCCGCGACGCGGCGCGTCTGCTCGTCGTTCAACGTCGGCACGACAAAGGCGGGCATCAATGTGGACGCGGTGAACATGATCTCGCGCACGATCATCGAGACCGCCCGCGCGTCGCGCGAGTCGAGGGGGTTCGGCTGCGCGAAGATCGTCGTGTTCGCGAACATGCCCGAGGACAACCCGTTCATGGCGGGCGCGATGCTCGGCGCGGGCGAGCCGGAATGCGTGATTAACGTCGGGGTCAGCGGCCCAGGCGTGGTCAAACGCGCGATTGACCGCCTCGTGCAACAGGATCCGGACGTCACGCTCGACGAGATCGCGGAGGAGATCAAGCACACCGCATTCCGCGTGACGCGCACGGGCGAGCTGATCGGGCGCGAGGTCGCCAACCGCCTCGGCATCCCGTTCGGCGTGGTGGACCTCTCGCTCGCGCCCACCCCGCGCGTGGGCGACTCGGTCGGCGAGATCTACCAAGCCATGGGCATCGGCAAGATCGGCGCACCCGGTACCACCGCCGCCGTGATGCTCCTGAACGACGCCGTGAAGAAAGGCGGCGCGTTCGCGTCGAGCGCGGTCGGGGGACTCTCCGGCGCGTTCATCCCGGTCATGGAGGACCATGCGCTCTCAAAGGCGGTCACGGACGGCACGCTGACGCTGGAGAAGCTTGAGGCGATGACCGCCGTTTGCTCCGTCGGGCTGGACATGATCCTGCTGCCCGGCGACACCGCCGCCGAGACCGTCGCCGGCATCATCCTCGACGAGTCCGCCATCGGCATCACGAGCCGCAAGACGACGGGCGTGCGCGTGATCCCCGTGCCTGGCGCGAAATGCGGCGACCACGTTGACTACGGCGGGCTGTTCGGGGCGGGGGTCGTCACGTGCCCCGCGAGCCCCGGCGGTGCGGAACCCTTTGTCCGGCGCGGCGGCCAGATCCCCGCCCCCATCCACAGCCTGATGAACTGATGCTACACTGGAAAGTCCTTTTCGTCAAACCGCGCGCGGAGAAGAAAGTCTCCGAGTATTGTGATTTGTTCGGCGTCCGCCACTACCTCCCGCTGCGGCAGAAGAAGCGGATTGTGCAACGGCGCAAGGTGTTCGTCAACCTGCCGCTCTTCCCCGGCTACGTGTTTGTCCGCCTCCCCCCCGAGCAGCGGCTGCGGATGCTCGAGACCAACCTGCTCGTACGCATCCTCCAGCCGCTCCAGCCGCGCAAGATGATGCGCGACCTGGTGATGGTGCGCCGCGCGCTCCGCGTGAACCCCCAGGCCGTCACGACCCCCCCCCTCACGAAAGGGACGCGGGTACGGATTATCGCCGGGCCGTTCATGGGGGTCGAGGGGCTTGTCGCGCGCCTCGCCGCCAAGACGAAAGTCGTCCTCAATGTGGACATGATCGGCCAGGCCATCGCCGTCGAGACCGACGCGGACTTCGTTGAAATGATTTAGGGCGTGTTGACACAACACGTTATGCTGGCATCAAACAAGACCAACGGTCTTGCGGATATGAGCGCTGGGCGTTCAACTTCCTGGAGGGTTTTCAGCCTTTTGTGTTATAGTGAATTCACATTAAAAGTGTTCCATTCTGACATCCCGTTAGGGATGTGTCTCTCGGTAGAAAAACGCCCTCCCCCCCTTGTCCGCAGGAAAAGGGGCCCCCGTCGGCGCAGGCGCGACCGATGGGGCACGGGATGC
>WRML01000296.1 GCA_009777165.1 Kiritimatiellota bacterium | reverse complement strand
CTCTCGATGCGCACGGTGTGGCAAGATTCGGGCGGCGTGACGCATCGGCAAATCGCGCCGCTGAGCCTCATCGTCAGCGCGTTCGCGCCTGTGCAGGACGTTCGCAAGACGCTCACGCCGGACGTGAAGCCGGGGAGCAGTACGCTCCTGTTGCTCGACCTTGGCAAGGGGCGTAACCGTCTCGGCGCGAGTGCGCTGGCGCAGGTCTATAACCAGGTCGGCGAGATCCCGCCGGATGCGGATGACCCCGCGTTGGTGAACGCATTTTTTGAGGCGATGCAGGAACTCGTGGCGGGGGGCCTCTTGCTGGCGTATCACGACCGTTCCGACGGCGGCGTGGCCGTGACGCTCGCGGAGATGGCGATGTCGGGAGGTGTCGGCCTTGCAATCGAGTTGCCGGGGCAGGAGGCGTTCGGCGCGTTGTTCAGCGAGGAACTCGGCGCGGTGTTGCAGGTCGCGAACGAGAAGCTCGACGCGGTTATGCAGGTGCTGGCGAAGCACGGTCTTGCGAAGATGCCGCTGTGCGTCGCGATCGGGCATCCGACGAACGAGCGCGTGCTGAAGATCAAGGTCGCGGGTAAGGTGGCGATTGATATGACCCTTCGCCAGTTGCGCCGCGCGTGGTCCGAACTGTCGTTCCGTATGCGCGCGCTCCGCGACAATCCCGCATGTGCGCAACAGGAGTATGAGACTGCGCTGGATGAGGAAGAGCCGGGAATGATGTTTGTGGACGTGGGACATGGGACGGGGGACAACCTTGCGTCCTTGCATTCTTCCGTCCTTTCGTCCTCACTGGAGGGCGAGCGTCCTCGCGAGCCGTCCCCCAAACCCCGCGTCGCAGTCCTGCGTGAGCAAGGCATGGGCGGGTATGCGGAGATGGGCGCGGCACTGACGTTGGCGGGGTTTGAGGCGGTGGATGTCCACACGACGGATTTGCTGGGGGGGAGGGTAACCCTCGCAGACTTCTGTGCACTTGTCGCATGTGGCGGTGGTTCGTTTGGCGATGTGTTGGGCGCAGGGGCCGCGTGGGCGCAGGTGATTTTACACAACGCGCGATTGACAGAGATGTTCAAACAGTTCTTTGCGCGTCCCGAGACGTTGACCCTTGGCGTGGGTAACGGATGCCAGATGCTGGCGCACTTGAAGGGACTCATCCCCGGCGCACACCACTGGCCCTTGTTCCGCAGAAATCGCTCGGCGCAATTCGAGGCGCGATATGTGACGGTGGAAGTTCTGGACTCTCCATCCGTGTTGTTCAAAGGTATGGCAGGGTTACGCTTGCCGATTGCCGTTGCGCACAGCGAGGGATTGGCCGAGGATGGGCAACAAGCCATTGCAGCGATGCGCTTTGTGGATGGCCACGGGCAAGCGACGGAACGTTATCCGTTGAACCCGAATGGCACGAAAGGTGGGTTGACGGGATTCACCACGGCTGACGGCCGTGCGACGATTCTGATGCCACATCCCGAACGCGGTTTCCGCTCCGTGCAACTCTCGTACCGTCCTTCCGACCTCTTCACCGACGAAGCCGGGCCGTGGATGCAGATGTTCCTCAATACGTATGGGTTTTGCGTGCGAGGCGCGCCGAAATGATGCTGGCTTAAATGGCACCCCCTAGGGGAGTCGAACCCCTCTTTCCAGGATGAGAACCTGATGTCCTAACCGATAGACGAAGGGGGCAGTGCCCTGGTGCACCCGGAGGGATTTGAACCCCCACACCTCGCGGCACAAGAACCTGAATCTTGCGTGTCTGCCAATTCCACCACGGGTGCAAAAAAGTGAGTAACAGTTTCGCAAAAAATGACACCGCTGTCAACTCCCAAATTTGTGAAAATGTGTCCTTTTTTTTACCCCCTGTTTTGGGTGGACTGCCGCGTGACCCTAATGTACCAGAAAGGGGTCACTTTCCTTGGATGCCCAAGAATGCCCGCGCGTGTGACCGTATTCACATGGAGGAGGTTTCCGGTGAGATTTCCACAGATGTCGATTGACTTTCCCTCATCGATGTCCCACACTGTATGACATGAAAACGCCTTTTCCATGTCAGGTCACCTCCTCAGGCGGCAACATCAGCATCACGCTGGGAACCGCCGGGCACATTGACCACGGTAAGACCTCCATCGTGCAATGTCTGACCGGGTGCTGGTGCGACCGTCTGCCGGAGGAGCAGGCGCGGGGTATGACCATTGACCTCGGGTTCGCCGTGTGGCAACGCGCGGACGGACGGCGCGTCGGCATCGTTGACGTGCCGGGGCATGAGCGCTTCATCCACAACATGGTCGCGGGCGCGAGCGGCATTGACGTGGTCATGCTCGTGGTCGCGGCGGATGACGGCGTGATGCCGCAGACTGTCGAGCACGTGCAGATCGTCCGTATGCTGGGGGTCCGGCGCGGCCTCGTCGTCATCAACAAGGTTGACCTCGCGGATGAGGAGAAGCGCGTGTTCGTGGAGGAGGAGGTACGCGAGTGTGTGTCCGGCACGTTCCTGGAGGGGACCCCCGTCGTGCGCTTTTCGGCGAAGACGGGGGAGGGTCTTCCCGAACTGCTCGCCGCGCTGGAGGGGGTCGTTGACGGTACCCTCGCGCGCGACGATTCGGGGCCCTTCCTCCTACACGTCGAACGCTCGTTTGTGCTGAAAGGCCTTGGCGCGATTGTCTCCGGCATCCCCCGCTCTGGACGCGTCAAAATCGGCGACGAGGTCGAGCTGCTTCCCGACGCCACGCGCCACACCGTCAAGGGTATCCAAACCTACGGTGTGCCCACAGACGTGGGGCGCGCGGGGGAGTGCGTCGCGCTACGCCTGTCAGGCATCACGACCGACAACGCCGCGCGCGGGAAAGGCGTCGCCGCCACAGGTTATTTTCATCCCTCCCGTTTCCTGAACGTGAAATTCTTCTACCTGCCGCACCACGACCGCCCCTTGGAGCCGCGCACGGCCATCCGTTTCCACGTCGGCACGTCCGACACCCCCGGGCACATCGTCCTGCCCGAGCGCGAGCGTCTGCTGCCAGGGGGGGAGACCTACGCGCAGATCCAGCTCAGCCGGCCTGTCGTGGCCGCCCCCGGCGACTTCTTTGTCCTGCGCCTCCTGAGCCCCGTCAGGACACTCGGGGGGGGGACCCTCATTGACCACTCCGACGCGAAGCTCCGCAGGGGGAGGGGCAACTGGATCGAAAACCGCATCGAGAAAGAGAGGGCCGTGGACGACGACGCGTATGCCCTCCTGCTCGCATTGAAGGCGTGCGGCGCGACCCCCTGCCACATGGACAACTGGGCGCGACAGGCCAACGTCGCGCGCGATGCCGCCCAAGCAAAAGCCGCCGTGCTCGCCGAGCATGGCGATGCGATCGCCCTCCCCGGCGACCGTTACGTCTCCGCCGACGCGCTCGCCGCCATGACCGCCGACCTCACCGCGCGCCTGAACGCGCTCCACGACGCGCACCCGCTCTACTGCGGGTTTGAGAAGAAGGAAATCCTCA
>WRML01000295.1 GCA_009777165.1 Kiritimatiellota bacterium | reverse complement strand
CTGACGTTGAGGCGTTGCACTTGGGTTTCGAGGGGGGGCATGTTCGGCTCGGGGAATACCTGCGGGACGTCGCGGACACGCCAGGTGTGGAGCGTGCGGCCGTCGGGCTGGGGAGCCTCGGTGTACGCCACGGTGTCGCCGACGGGCATGCGCAAGTTCTTGCGGATGAGCGGGAGCTCGGGCGGCGCGGAGATTTCGTAGTCCAGCTTCAGGATGGGCAGGTTGTACTCGAAGAGCGAACGGCTGGACCACGTGTCCGGCACGCGGGCCTTGGTCTGGATATGGCAGGTGACGGTGTGGCAGACGTCCCCGACCTCGAGGCCGGGGAGGGCGCAGGTGAGGATTTTGTTTTGGGGGTCGTAGATGTTCGAGCTCATCTGGCCGGATTCCGTCGCGACCTTGGCGTACGCGTCCACGTCAACCGGCACGGTGCGCCCGTCCGGCTTGATGATTTCCGCGCGGGACACGAGCGCGGTGCCGTAGTGCGCGTTGAAGTGCAGCGTGATCTGCGCGCCCTCGCGCCGCCCCTTCTCGGTGAGGATTTTGACATACTCGTCATCCCACGTCACGGCCGTGCCGTCCTTCTCGTAACGTACCCACACGCGGTCATCCACCAATACGCGGTCCGCGTCCGGAAAACGTGCGGGTGTGACCTCGCGCGCGGCGGTGACCACCATGTCCATCGGCGAGAGGAACCCCTGCGGTAGTTCCGCGCCCTGCCCCGCGAGCGCGGCGAAGGCAATCCCCCCCAACACCATCCACTTCGTGCTTTGTGTCCTGTTCATCAATCCAATGTACTATATCCCGCTTGACAAAGGCAAGTCATTTGTTTGTCCGGTCAAGAGGCAATTCCGGGCTTGCACCCCGGGCCGATCCTGTGGTATGCTTTTCAATTATGAAACTACTGGATTTTCTTTTTGCGGCTCGCGAGGACGCTCGCCCTCCAAGGGCGTATGCGATACGCCCCTACCTTCTTACCTCTTGCCTCTTCCTTCTTGTCGCCGCGCTCCGCGCGCAGGACCCGGAGGAGTACGAGTACAAGGACCCGGGCGGATGGGTGACGCTCGGCGTGCCCGCAGGCGTCGACTTCGCCCTCGATCCCCCCCCCGACCCTTCCGGGCTGGACTCCCGGGCCGTCATCACCAACACACCGCCCGGCATCGTGATGACCCCGCAGGTGACGGGGCCGCTCCCGGCGGAGATCACGCTCGGCCTCTCCGCGAACATCCCCCCCCCGGACTTCGAGCGCATCAAGGAACTCGCGCGCGGGCTGGACTTCGACTGGGAGAAGTGCTACCGCTTCGTCCATGACCACATCGCCTTCGTCCCCTACCACGGCATCATGCGCGGGCCGGAGCGCACCCTGCTCGACCGCGAGGGCAACGACGCGGACCAGGCGTTCCTCCTGCTCGCGCTCCTGCGCGCCTCGGGCCATGACGCCACCATCGTGCAGTGCGACAGGAGCGGCACCAACGGGTTCTACGTGCCGCTGGACAACCACGACGGCAACACGCCCTACAACGCCGCCGATTGGCTGGGCGTCGGCGTGCCGGGGGATGCCGCCCAGACCCGGGACAACGTCATCAACCGCCTTTCCGCTGCGGGGTACAGCGTGGCCCACAATTCCTCCGGCGCCTACACGACCATCGTCATCGGCTATTTCTGGGTGGAACTGAACCTCGGCAGCGTGACCCTCCGCCTCGACCCCGCCTTCAAGCCCGCCGTCCGGACCCCCGCCCGCGACGCCCTCGCCGACGCCGGGTACGACCGCACCGCCCTCCTCGCCGCCGCCGCCGGCACGGTCGTCCCCGCCCACTCCGTCCAGGGCCTCTCCGCCGCAGGCATCGGTGCCACCCTGGACGCGCTCGCCGCCAACCTGCACGACGCGTGGACGAACGCCAACACATCCGCCACCGACTACACCGGCGGCCTCCGGACCGTCCCCCTCGCGCCCGGCGACGACACCTATTTCCACGGCACCCTCGCGGGCGGCGCGCAGGATTTCCTCGCCCGGCCCGACTCCTTCAAGGACGCCCGCCGCGCCAAGATGGTCCTCTCGCACCGCGCCATCTCCAAGACGCTCTTCCTCGACGAGATCGGGACGCGCTGCCTCTGGGTCTCCTACGCCTCCGGCACCCGGCGCGCGACCCTGAGCCTCGACGGCGACACGCTCGCGGCCGAGGCCTCCGGCTCGTTCTCCGGCAACGCCTCCATGTCCCTGGCCACCACCAAGGCACTCGCCAACGGCGGGGCCGCCAACCTGAACGAGACGTACACCCCCACGCGCGACGCCCACTACGTCTACGTCATCGCGGTCGGCTTCGGCGGCGACGCCCCCGGCGGCATGCGGGCACACGCGAGCGGGGAGCTCGCCCGCTTGCGCGCCTCCGGCCTCGCCGACAGCACCCCCCGCGTGAAGGCCGCCGCCCTGCAGACAGTGGGGCACCAGTGGCTCTCCCAGTCCGCCATGCTCGACAACACCCGCAACCGCACCACGGGTCACCCCGCCAACGTCTTCTACAACATCGGTGTCGCGGCGCAGACCGCCTCCCCCTACGTGGACATGAAGAACGCCTGCTTGCACGCCTGGGGCAACACCCTCTTCAACGGGCGGATGCTTTTCACCAGCGCGCTCGAGCACGCCGTGCTCGAACAGCTCAGCAGCAAGAGGACCCCCGCCATCTCCACCGTCAAGGTCCTCGAGACCGCCAACGCCAACCCCGTCTACTTCGCCACCGCCGACAACTGGGCGACCGTCCGCCCCCTCCTCAAAAGTAACGGCTATTCCACCAACCACCTCGCCGCCTTCGACGCCGCCATCGCCGACGGGCGCGTCATCCTCGCCCCCCGCAGCGCCAGCGTCGCCCTCGGCAAATGGAAGGGGTACGGCTACATCGAGCACGGGTCTAAGGGGGGGATGATCTACACCAGCATGGCGATCAGCAACATCAAGGGCGGGCAGACGACCGCCAACGAGACCATCAGCGCTGCCTACGTGACCCAGGCCACCGCCGCCGCCGTCACCCCCCCCATCACCGCCACGCCGACCTACGCTGCGGATCCCGTCGCCATGCCCTCCGGCGCGTTCACCGACACCGCCACCGACCTCGCCGTCACGCGGACGGCCCCCCTCGCCTGGACCCGCCGCTACGACTCCCGCCTCCGCAACACCGACGGCTCCTTCGGGCGCGGCTGGACGCCCCCCTACGACGCCTCCCTCACCCTCACCGCGGACCCCGACGCCGTCATCGCCGCCCGCGGCTCCCCCGACGCCGTCATCCCCACCGCCCTCGCCACCGCCGTCGTCGACGACCTGCTCGCCGCCCAGTACCCCGACGTCACCGCCGGCGAGCGCGCCAAGCGCATGATGGTCGCCGCCCACGCCGTCCAGTGGTGGACGCGCCAGCTCACCGCCGCCGCCGCCACCGTGGACCTCGATGGCCGCGCCCTCACCTTCACCCGCCGCCCCGACGGCGTCTGGGCC
>WRML01000294.1 GCA_009777165.1 Kiritimatiellota bacterium | reverse complement strand
CCGGAGTGGATCGCCTCGCTCGCGGATGAGCTGTTGAAACGCGGTGCGCTGGATGTGTGGCAGACGCCTGTCGTGATGAAGAAGGGGCGTTCGGGGATTGTGCTGAGGGTCCTTGCCCAGGCGGAACATGCCGAGAGGCTCCGGGAGTGTATCTTCCGCTCGACGACCACATTCGGCATCCGTTTCTATCCGGTCCAGCGCGAGACACTGGCGCGCGAGATGGAAACGGTGCAGACCCCCTACGGCGAGGTGCCGGTGAAGCTGGGGTTTTACAAGGGCGAGCTGGTGACCGCCGCGCCGGAACATGACGCGTGCGCGGCACTGGCACGGACGCACGGCGTTCCGGTTCGGCAGGTTGCGGATGTCGCCTTGACCAGGCGGCATCCTGCAACACGGCCAGTGCCCTGCGCAACGTGAAGTGTTTGCCCGCCGTTGAAACGTCGCCGGGATGAATCCCCACACCTCACGGCACAAAAACCTGAATCTTGCATGCCTGCCAAGTCCACCACAGGGGCGAACACAGGAATCCGATACGCAAAATTGGGTATTGATGTCAATACCCAATTTTCAAAAACGGCCGTTTTTTTTCTGAGGCTTTTTTGACGGCATTACAGCGCGGTCACGTCATAAGCCTCGACATGGTCCCCCTCCTTGACGAGACGCACGGCACCCGCGTCCGACGAAACCAGGATTGAGCCATCGTCCTGCTTCGTCATGACGACCGTCTTCCCGTCCATCTCAATGGTCGTCGTGAGCATCGGGTTTTCGTTTGTCCAGAAGTCAATGGAGTTGAGCACGACAGCATCCACTAACACGCTGATCCCATAGACGGGAACGATGTTCGCAACGATGAACACCAGTTCCTGAGCCCACTCGTTGTCTAACGACTTGTTCCATTTGTAAACCGACTTCGTGAGTTCAAATCCGTGCGGACCCGAAACACAGCCGGACATCCCCATGACACAGACTGCTGTCAGTGAGGCAAGCATCATCTTTTTCATTTGTCTTTTCCTTTCGTTTGCGAATGAACCCACAAGAATTCAAACACAGGCACAATACCAAATGACATGGGTTGAGGCAAGCATGAAAATCAGCGGTGGCGGCAGAAGGCTCGGCGTTCGCGCTCGGCGTTTGACCGTTCTTTCCCCTTGCGGCACAGGGGGGAGGTGTGGTATAGTGAGCGCGATTAACAGGTCAGTGGGAAACGGAGGTTTTGTTATGTTGGAAATGTGCGTGTCAATGGTAGGGGCGGTGGCGGCCGGGTTGCTGGCGGGGTGTGCGTCCTACCGGTATCCAGAACAGGATATTTATACCGCCTACGTCGGGACGTACACGGGCGAGAGCGGGAGCAAGGGGATCTACCGTATCGTGGTGGACAAGAGAAGCGGCATCGTCGGCGAGCCGCAACTGGTGGCGGAGGTCGACAACCCGTCCTTCCTCGCAAGGCAATGGACAACCCTCTATGCGGTCAGCGAGTCGCTGAACAAAGTCTTCGCGTATGGCATCTATCCACCGCACACCAATGACGACGGGCTGACGGTTAACATATTCGATGCGATGAAAGGTGGGAAGATGGTGCCGCTGGATGCCATGCAGAAGGACAACCTGACGCTCCTGAACGAGGCGGACACGGGCGCGGGGCCGTGCCATGTGGTCGTCAGTCTAAGAGGCTATCTCGGTTTCCCCGGTTTTGTGGCGGCCGCCGATTACATGGGCGGGAGCGTGACGGCGTGGGAGCGTGAGAGGAACGGGCGCATCGGCAGAAAGATCGCCACGTTCCAAAACACCCACGCGAGCAAGGCGACGGGACGCCAGCAGCAACCCCATGCGCACGGCGTGACGTGGGACGAGTGTTACGATCGCCTGCTGGTTCCGGACCTCGGCGCGGACCGAGTGTATGTTTATAAAATCCATCGCGGCGAGCGTGATCCGGAAACAGCTTACTGGCCCGTGGACAGGATCGAGCCGGCCCCGGACACGCCGTGGGTTGACCTGCCCCCGGGGCGCGGGCCGCGGCACGTTGCGTTTACGCCGGGCGGTTTCGCGCACACCGACTATTACGAACATCCTTATATGTATGTGCTCAACGAGCTGTCCAACACCATCTGTGTTTATGACTGCGGTCCTTTCGGCACCAAGGGCTTTACCTTCGTCGAGGAGATCAGCACGTTGCCGGAGGGATTCGATGGGCAGAGCACGGCGGCGGAACTGGCGGTGTCGGAAGACGGCAGGGCGCTGTACGCCTCAAACCGCGGCCACGACTCAATCGCGCGGTTCCGGCGCGACCCGAAAACGGGGCGTTTGACGTTGTTGGAGTGCGTGCCATGTGGCGGCAAGGGGCCGCGCCATTTCACGCTCATGCCGGGCGGGTCGCTGATGCTCGTGGCGAACCAGAACAGCAACAACATCGCCGTCTTCCGCGTCGGGCGGGACGGCGCGCTGACCCCCCTCCCCGACGGCGGCGCGGACATCGGCGCGCCCGTGTGCGTAACCTTCTAATTTTCAGTTGCAAGGGGACGATATGCCGGTTGGAGTGACCATCGAGAATGTGGAGAAGCGGTTCGGGGCGTTTACCGCGCTGAAGCACGTCAGCGTGTCCGTCGCGCCGGGGGAGCTTTTCTTCCTCCTCGGGCCGAGCGGGTGCGGGAAGACGACGCTCCTGCGCTGCATCGCGGGTTTCCACACGCCGGACTTCGGCACCATAACGATCGGCGACCGCGACGTCACCGCCCTCCCCCCCCACCGGCGCGACACGGGCATGATGTTCCAAAGCTACGCGCTCTGGCCCCACATGACGCTGGCGGAGAACGTGGCGTTCGGGCTGGAGATGCGCAAGCTCCCGAAGCCCGAGATCCAGCGGCGCGTGATGGAGGCGCTCGAGCTCGTGCACCTGGCCGACCGCGCGAAGGCCCGGCCCAACCAGCTTTCGGGGGGGCAGCAGCAGCGCGTGGCGCTGGCGCGCGCGCTGGTCATCAAGCCGCAGTGCCTGCTGCTCGACGAGCCGCTCTCGAACCTCGACGCGAAGCTGCGCCTGGAGATGCGTACGGAAATCCGCCGCATCTGCAAACAGGCCGGCCTGACCGCGATCTATGTGACGCATGACCAGAAGGAGGCCCTCTCGGTGGCGGACCGCATCGCGGTCATGCGCGATGGGGCCGTCGAGCAGGTCGGGACCCCGGAGGAGGTTTACCGCTCGCCGGCGAACCGCTTCGTGGCGGGGTTCATCGGGGAGGCCAATTTCATCAGCGGCATCGTCCGGGGGGGGGGCACTCCGGAGAAGATGACCATCCGGACCCCCTGCGGGCTCTTCCGCACCTCGAAGTCCCTCCCAGGGCTGATGGCGGGGGAGACGGTTGACATCTGCATCCGCCCGGAGGCGATACGCTTCGACCGCCCGAGGAGCCCCAACATCTTCAGGGGGATGATCACGGAGAGCGTTTACCTGGGGGAGGTCGCGCAGCACCAGATCGCCGTCCAGCTGTCCGAGGGGGGG
>WRML01000293.1 GCA_009777165.1 Kiritimatiellota bacterium | reverse complement strand
TGTTTTAAGCGTTTTCATCGTTACTCTCCTTGTGTGATCTCCTTGAGTCTCTCGTAAAGCTGGTGCGTGAGCAGGTACGGCGCGTCCTTGTAGTCGCCGTGGAGCCAGCGTTTATTGTTTCGTTGACCGTCTGTTTTCTTCGGCCTGTTGGCCGAGTCCCAAAGATTGAGTTTGAGATTCCGATAGTCCGTCAGGTCTTTGGCGCGGTGGGCTAATTGCCTTTCATCGTCATCAACAAATGTCCGTAACCTCACCCCCCCTGCCGCGCTGGAGAGGGGTGGGATCATCTCGGCGAGGAGCTTGGCGTGGACTTTCATCTTTTCCATGTGGGAGGCTTGACCCGGGAGGGTGGGGAGGAATTCGGGGATACCGTAGTCCCCATCTGGCTCGTACATCCAACGGTTGTTTTGCATCCACAACCCTATGTTCTTGTGCGCATCCGTGTCAAAGTGCCTGAAGAAGGGGGTTGCGATGAGGTCGGCGGTCAGTATCAGGTCGGTATCGGCGGGGGACATCCGTGATCCCCCAGCGTTGTCGTAATGGCGGTTGAACCTCCAGCCCGCATTGCGGTGGCGGGGGAGGAGCAGCCTGTCCCTGAGGGGGGCGCGACCCTTCGTAATCTCATGGTACACCCAAGTGTACTCCTTCGACCCCGCCACAGTGTCCGGGTCTGGCGGGATATTGATGAAGGGAAGCCAGTTGAAGAGATAACCCGCGATGTCCTGGCCGCTGATGGACGTGGTGATCCCGCCGTCCGCTTGGCGCAGGACTTCCTCGCCCGAGGAGTAGAACTGCCAGACTTTCGTTTCGGGTTTGTTGAGGACATCCGCGAAACGCCCGTCCCACGTGACATGGCTGCGCAGGTCGTCGGGGGAGAAGAGCGTGCTCCAGCCGGCGGACATGATGCGCTCAGAGTAGTCGTCCAGCAAGTCACTTTGAGGGGCCCGCCAGTCGGGGTGGGTCATGTTGCGGCGGTCGGGGTCGTTCGCGGGGGCGCGGCCGTCGTAGGCTTCCGTCGGCATGGCGGCGTTGAGCATGACGTAGTTGCCGACCTCCGCGCTGTGGTCGCCGATCATACTGGAGACCAGCATGTTGCCGAGGCTGTGGGCGACGATGGTGGTGTCACCGCCCAGATAGCCGGAGAGCCCGTCCTTAACCAGTTTTGCGGCGATGAACGCGCCGATGACGTCGTTGGCGTAAACGATCGGGTTCCCCATCCTGCGCCCCGTGTTGCTCGCCCAGCTCACACCGATGAAGCGGGCGTTGCTCCCGGCCTGGTAGAGGCGCTTGAAGACTTCGGCATGCCCGGCGGGGGTCTCCGCCTCGTCCCAGTCCATACCGTGTATCCAGATGAGGGTCTTCAGCGTTTCGCCGGAGAGTGTGAGGTAACTGTCCGGCAGGTTCGACGGTGCTTCAAGATCCGTTTTCCATGATCCTCGCACGGCGGAGGTGATGTCGTTGTCCGTGAAATACGGGTCCTCCGCACGCACGTTCAGGTAACGGAACATGTTGCGCACGGAGGAGAGCTGCATCTTCAGTTCGGCCGTGGAGAAGAGGGTGTTGTCCTCGTAGATCTCCAGCACGAGGGGTTTGTTGGAGGCGATGCGCCCCTCGCACATCAGGACGACGGACTCCTGCCACGCATCCCGTCCACCGAGCCAGCCGGGGTCGAGCCACACGCCTGCGTCCGTGACGTGGTGGGTGGGCGCGTTGGTGGGCGAGGAGTTGCGGCCGGGCCCGAACTTGTCCTGATGGGCTGTGCCGTTGCAGGCGGTCGTGAACCAGCCGCCGACGTTGTTGGGCGTGAACGGGGTATAGACGAAGTTCAACGCCTCGTCCTCATGCTTGAGCTTGTAGGTGAGGTTGGGGGACATGGGGTGCGATTTCGGCGGCAGGTCAATGCGCAGAGGGAAGAAGTCCACCATGTCGCGCACGCCGTTGACGATGTTGTCCTCGCAGTTGCGGGTACGGTTTCTGATGTCGCTGTCATCGCTGGAGGTGCCTTCTCCGGTGTAGGCGCCTTGCGGCGCATCCTCCTTGGAGTTGCCCCCCCAGAATCCCTTGTCACGGTCGTCGTTGATCCAGAAGCGGAAGGCAATGTTGTTACCCTGTGCAACGAGGCGTGCCTTGTCGCTCTCGTCTATTTTGCCGTCACGGTCGAAGTCGGGGAACATGCGGAAGGGGACCACCGTGATGGGCAGGGAGTGGAAGGCGGTGTAGTCGGAGGCGATGCCGGTGCCTTGGAACTCGATGTTGACGGTGGCGGTGCCGTTGGAGAGGGCCTCGATGTAGTACCAAGTCGTCCCGGGGTTGGTCACGGTCTGCCCGTATTCGATCAGGGGGGTGCCGTCCCATTTCTGCAGACGGATGGCGCCGGGCTCGCCGCACAGCGTGAGCAGGGTCTGCCCGGGCAGGTTGACCTCGTTGCACAGGAACAGACACTGCGAAAGGGAAGAGCCGACTGGCACGATCAGGGGTTCCGGAGGGTTAGCGAAACCCTTCTTGCGGTCGCCATCGTCGTAATCGGCAAGCGTATAGACGCTCAGGGCGGTGAAGGTGTGGATCGTCTTCTCGCCCGGGGCGGCGTTGTCGTAGGCGAAGGTGAGGGTACAATCGCCGGGCTGGAAACTGGGGGACATCGTACAGACGTGGACGGGGGCGCCAGGGGGTACGATGTCCCCCACGTTGAGGTTTGAGAAAACACCGTTGTTCTCGGTGAGCGTGCCAATTCCGTAGGAATCCACGAGGCGCAAGTGGTTGGTGGTGCCGTTGCCGTTATCTCCGGACGGCGGGTTATGCGCGGGGCAGGGGCAGCACTGGCTGATGCCGGAGAAATGGTGACCAACACAGCAGTGGCAGAAATGATGACCGTTCATCCCGCCGCCGCCGAGGGAACCGCCGCCGTGGTTGCAGGTGTAACCGGTGGGGAAGAACGTCACGTATTCCTCGGGGAAGGTGTAAAAGACGTTCACGGGCATGGTGCCGTGGTTGACGGTGGTGGCGCCGCCCACGGGGGGGGCGTTGGTACCGCCCGAGGTGGGGCCGCAGACGTGCGGGGTACTCGGGCAGGAGGTGTACTCGACCTGGCACGTCTCGCACCAGTCGCGTTCCCTGTGGCAGTGGCAGAGGCAGTCTTCCTCCTCCTCCTCGGGGGGGAGGTCACGGAAACAGTACCAGACGGGGCAGTTGGTGGTGTAGGAGATGTCATAGCCGTCGGGGTAGAAGGTGACGGACACGGTGGAGGGGGTGTTGTCCTCCCAAGTTTCGCTCCGGGGGAGGCTGATGGGGTTGCCGTAGAACACGTCCGCCCCGTATGTCCACATGAACATGCCGGGACAGTTGGTCGAGTCCGCGATTATCGTTGTCCCAGAGGAATTGGTGAAGGTCACCTGCGCCCACACGGGGTGGGGGTCGGAACTGTGGAAACAGACATACCCCTGCGGGATGGTGAGGTCGAAGTGAAAGGGGATGCCGACCTCGCCCCATTCCTCGAA
>WRML01000292.1 GCA_009777165.1 Kiritimatiellota bacterium | reverse complement strand
GCCCTCGTGCAAATGGAGGGCGAGCGTCCCCGCGAGCCGCGAGGGCTGAAAGGGCTAAATGTAACAACGTCAAGTTAAATTACTATATATAACATGCCGTCGCCATAATCAGAGGGATTGATACAACCGAAACGGCTGTATTGATGATGAGCAGTTTTCCCCAACGCGCTTTATAATGTTTCTCCATGCTTTCTTTCAGCACGCAGATGACGCAAGTCATTTAGGATTTCCGCAGATTTTGTTTAATCTCATCTGCGCCAATCTAAAAAAACTGCGTCATCTGCGTGCCCTCCCGTTTTATTCGGATACCATAATCACTTTGCGGTAGTCCACGTCAATGCGTTTTTCGAGCAGGGCGGGGACGTCCTTGAAACAGGCGAGGATACGTTTGTAGTCGGGGTCGTCGGTTGACGCGAACTGTTTCTTGGCAAGCGGGACGGCGAGAAAGGGGTTGTTCTCGGGATTGTCGAGGCGCACGAAAAATGTCGTCGGCAACTCGAAGCCGCGTCGCGCGGCAACCTCCTTGAGCGTCTCCTCCAGGTTGGGCGGCATGATCTTGCGGCAACCGCGCAGGTCGGGCTGGAGCGATTGCGAGGTGCCGTAGAACGGGACGTTGAGGTCTATCCACATCAGGATTTTAAGCTGCTCGCCGGGGGTGAGCTGGATGCGCTTGTCGCCTTTCGCGTTGGGGTGCCCGGCAATCACGATGTCGGCGAGCTTGCTGGCGGGGGACCCCCACGTCTTAGGCTCAATCTGGATGATGTTGGATTCGCAGCCGTTGAAGGAGGGTATCCACGAGGTGTAGGGGTTCCTGCCGAATTTCTCCATGCCCCCCCACGCGTCGTTGCCGTGTTCAGCCTGTGTGCCTTGGCGGGCGAGGTGCTCGTAGGCGACGCTGAAGTAGTCGGTGCGGTCGCCGCTCAGGTCCATGGTCACGGTGCCGTTGTCGCCGGAGTGACAGGAGACGCAGTGCTTGTCTAGCACGGGCTGGACGATGCGCGGGAAGCTGAAGCCGTCGCGGTTGCCCCACTCGGGGGGGGCCAGCTCCTCGGCGGGGCGCGCGGCGGCGATCGAGCGGCCCTCGCGCGTGACCTGCGTGGGCGAGACGTAGTTGCGGTCGGCGTGGCAGCCGATGCAGCTCTGCTGCTCGCCGGGCATGAAGTGCGTGAACGTGCGCATCCGCTGGACAGCGCGGCCCTCGGCGTCGAGCGGCAGGAAGTAGACCGGGACGTTCGCGGGGGCCCTGAAGTGCGCGGAGCCGTCCGCCTCGACCGTCGCGAAGCCCAGCACGCGCTTGGGCGCGTAGGTCGCGCCGCACGAGACGACGGGGAACTGGAAGCCGAACTGCCGCTGCGACACGTCGGAGCGGATGTCCTTCTCCATCTCCTGCACGACCGCGAGGCGCTTGACCTCCCTCGGCTTGACGGCGTCGCCCAGCCCAATGCGCACGTCGTGCATCACGATGTCGGCCCAGGGGGGGGCGCCGGGGTCAACGCGGTGGGGGCGGGGGGTCTGCGGCAACGCGCGGGCGCGGACGGGCTGGGGCGAGTAGAAGCCCACCCCCCCCTGGGGCGCACAGAGCGCGACGTCCACGGTGCCGCTATAGTCGCGCAGCAGCACGGTGCCTTTGCGCGAGACGAGGAAATACGCATCGTCGAGCGGGAAGGGGCTCTCGTAGGGGCCCGCCACGTCGTTGCCGTCCCCCTCGCTGACGGGCCTGACGCGCACGTCGGGGGTGAGGTTGCGGATGGCCTCCTGCGCGTTGCCGCCCTTGGTCACGTCCAGCAGGCCGATGGCCCCCCTGCACGGCCCGTTGTGGCTCGTCATCACGCACAGGATGCGGCCGGGGGCCCCGGGGATGTCGCGCGCCTCCATGAACGTCGCGGGGCTGATGACGCGGTTGCCGAACACCCCGGCCAGCGACGTGCCGTCCGGGTTGATCGCCCAGAGCGACTGAATCGGGATTGCGGGGCGGTCCACGTACTCCCAGCGGCTGAACAGGATGCGCCCGTCCGTCATCACCGACGGCGTGAAGTCGGTCAGGTAATTCGCGGACAGCCTCACGACGTTCCCGCCGTCCCCGTCCGCGCGGTAGAGTACGGGGGAGGTGCTTGTCCAGCAATAGGCGAACGCGGGCTTGCGGTCCGACATGAACGCGATACCCCCGTCCGGCAGCCAGCACGCGTTCATGTTGTTCGACGCGTCGGCGATGACTTTTTCCAGCCCCCCCCCGTCCGCATTGATACGCCAAATCTCAAACGGCGCATCCATCGTCCGCTTCCAACTGAACAGGATCTGCTTGCCGTCATACGAGATTTGGCAGTCGAGGATGATGCCCTCCGACGCATCCACAATCCGGCGCAGGGCCCCGTCGCCCAGCGCGAGCGCATAGAGGCCCCCCCCCTTCTCCAACCCCTCCACGTGGTAGGTATAGACGTGCGACGGATTCAGCGGACGGCGCTGGATCAGCACGATCTCCCGAAATCCGAGGCCCCCCGACTTGACCCGGGCCCCCGCCAGTTTGGAGGCCTCGCTCGCGGAGACCTCGCTCGCGTATGCGCCGGACATCCGCTCGAAGTCGGCATCGGGGACGGGCCCCGCAAACACCATGATCTCCGAGGCCCCCGGGTTGGGCCCCCCCCCCTCGCGCCTGAACGCGAGGCGCAGGGCCCCCACCGTTTTTGTCGCGGGCAAGGTGATGCGCTGGGGCCCGTGCCTGTCCTGCAACTGCGCCGAGACCACGGGCGCGGTCTCGTCATCGCAATAGACATCGCACGCCGACCAGCACTCCTGCAGGAACCACGCCGTACGCCCGAAATAAATAATCTCGCGGACCTCCACGGGGCCCCCCCACCGGAACGTCAGCGACGCCCCCCCCCCGTGCGTCCAGCCATCCACCGCCCACGACTGCCCGAGGTCACTGCGCATCCCCTCCTCCGCGATTTTCCCGTTTGCCACGAACTTCGCCAGGTAGTCCGCGCTGTACTCCGAATCCGCAGTAATCTCCGCCTTCAGCGCGAGATTCTCCTGCGCCGCCATCACGGACCCGTAGACATAAATAACTGCACCCAAATAGAAAAGATATGATTTCATAATGCAGAAGCATACTGTACCAAGGATAGTTTTGCAACTCCGAAATTAAACGAAATTAGACCTCCTCGGAAATTGACAGACACCTCATTATGGAGTGCGGCGGCTATATACGCCCCGACAGGGGAAATCCGTCGTACTCCAGAGGACCTTTACCCCTCTCCCCCAGCCCCCTTTTGAAAGGGGATGCCGCCGTATCCGGCGGCGGGGATTTGTTCATGGCGTAACCTATGGAGTGCGGCGGCTTGCCGCCGCTTTCATGCGTGGGGCTCGCCCCACGCATCAGCACTCGGGCACATACACGCCCCCCCCCACACACACAACCGTCCCCGCACGCCAGAGGACCGCACCCCTCTCCCCCAGCCCCCTTTTGAAAGGGGATGCCGCCGGATCCCGCGGGGGGGGATCG
>WRML01000291.1 GCA_009777165.1 Kiritimatiellota bacterium | reverse complement strand
GCCCCCAGGAACGTCTCCGCGAACCACTCCAAATTGCCCGCCCCCGTGGGGCTCCCCTCCAGCATCAGATACCACCCCGGGATGCTGTAGCACGACGTCATGAACAGGTTCTTGTCCACGAGGGGGGCCCTGGCGATGTACTGGTTGTTGCCCCACGTCCCCGTCACGATCACGAACTGCCGCTCATCCATGCACCCCGACGCCAGCCCGCACGCGTCAATGTCGAACATCCCCCCTGCCACGGGGGTCCCCTCCGCCAACCCCGTCAACGCCGCCGCCGCCGCCGTCACGGTGCCGCAGACCTCCGCGCTCGCCACGATGGGGGGGAGCAGACGCTTCATCTCGGGGATGCCGAAAATCTCCAGCACTGCGTCATCGTACTCGGCGGTGATCACGTTCATCAGGCTTGTGCCGCTCATGTCCGTGATCTCCATGTTCACCTTTCCCGTGAGACAGAAGCGCGTGAAATCCTTTGCCATCAGCAGTGCCGACGCGCGTTCGATCGCCTCCGGCTCATGCTCGCGCAGCCACACGAGCAACGCGTTCGGCTGCGCCGGCCACACGCACTGCGCCGTCTTCAGCAACGCCGCCGCATCCACCCCCCGCGCCTTCCAGTCCGCGACCACCGCCCCCGCGCGGCCGTCCGACGAATAGATCCCGTTGCGCACGGGCCGGCCCTCCGCGTCAATCAGGTAAAGCCCATTCCCGTGGCCCGTGCAAGAGACGCAAGCGATATCCTTCGGGTCAACGCCAGACTTTTCGACGGCCTCCTTGATTGCCGCCGCCGTGTCGCGCCAGAGATCGTTCATGTCCCGCTCCGACCACCCCAGGTGCGGCTGGAGGATATTCACCCGCCGCCCCGCTACCGCAAGCTCGCGCCCATCCGCCGTAAACACCGCCGCCTTTGAAACCGTCCCGCCATTATCAATCCCGACCAGATACTTCGCCATAACACCCCCCTCATTTCAAATGGAAAGAGTTTCGCATTTTCAGGTAGAGGATGTCAAATGAATCCTTTTGAAAAAAAATCCTTAACCGCAAGCCCGTCATCCGCCCTATGCGTGTCGCCACGAGATTTCGGTGGACAAACCCAATCCCGTTGGGATATCCTTATGTCTTTCATGTTTTTAACGAACGAGTCGAGTCGGGTCGAGTTGAGTCGAATTAAGGAGTAGTAGGATGAACAGTGATCAAGTCAAGGTCGGGTTTCAACGTGCGCCGCACCGCGGGCTGTTTATGGCGACGGGGGTGAAGCGCGAGGATTTTTCAAAACCGTTCGTCGGGGTTTGCAACTCCTACACGGACATCATCCCCGGTCATTGCCACCTGAACAAGGTCGGCGAGTGGGTCAAGCAGTGCATCCGCGAGGCGGGGGGGGTGCCGTTCGAGTTCAACACCATCGGCATCTGCGACGGCATCGCCATGGGCCACGACGGCATGACGTACTCCCTACCCAGCCGCGAGATCATCGCCGACAGCGTGGAGTCCATGGTCAAAGCGCACTGCTTCGACGCGATGGTCTGCATCCCGAACTGCGACAAGATCGTGCCCGGCATGATCCTCGGGGCCCTGCGTGCGAACATCCCGACCATCTTCGCCAGCGGGGGGCCCATGCGGGCGGGGTCGCTCGACGGTAAGCCCGTTGACCTCATCTCGATCTTCGAGGGCGTCGCGCGGCTCAACGCCGGCACGATCACCGGGGCCGACCTGGAGCGTGTGGAGGCGGCGGCCTGCCCGGGGTGCGGCTCGTGCTCGGGGATGTTCACCGCCAACTCCATGAACTGCCTCTGCGAGGCGATCGGCCTCGCCCTCCCCGGCAACGGCACCATCCTCGCCGAGGACCCCCGGCGCCGCGACCTCTGGAAACGCGCCGCCGAACGCGCCGTCGAGATGGCGCTGGCCGGGGGCCCCCGCCCGCGCGACATCGTCACGCTCGCGGCCATCGACAACGCCTTCGCGCTCGACATGGCCATGGGCGGCAGCACCAACACCGTGCTCCACACCCTCGCCATCGCGCACGAGGCCGGCGTCGCCTACAGCCTCGACCGCATCAACGCCATCTCCAAGAAATGCCCCAACGTCTGCAAAGTCTCCCCCTCCAGCGCCTACCACATGGAGGACGTGGACGCGGCCGGCGGCATCTCCGCCATCCTCAAACGCATCGCCGACATCCCCGGCCTACTCGACCTCGGTTGCCCGACGGTCTCCGGCAAGACGCTCGGCGAGCAGATCGCCGACGCGACGGTCACGGACGAGCAATGCATCCGCACCCTCGCCAACGCCTACTCGCAGGACGGGGGCCTCGCGGTGCTACGCGGCAACCTCGCCGAACAGGGGGCCGTGGTCAAGAAGGCGGGCGTCGCGCCCTCCATGCTCGTCTTCGAGGGGGGGGCCATCTGCTTCGACTCGCAGGAGGAGGCGTGCGACGGCATCCTCGGGGGGAGGGTCAAGCCCGGGCACGTCGTGGTCATCCGCTACGAGGGCCCCCGTGGGGGGCCGGGGATGCAGGAGATGCTTGCGCCCACCTCCTACATCATGGGAGCGGGTCTGGGCGAGTCGGTCGCGCTGATCACGGACGGGCGGTTCTCCGGGGGGACCCGCGGCGCGTGTATCGGGCACGTCTCCCCCGAGGCCGCGGAGGGGGGCCTCATCGGGCTCGTCCGCGACGGCGACCGCATCCGGCTCGACATCCCCGGGGGGGTGCTTGAGGTTTTGCTCGACGACGCGGAGATCGCGCGCCGCCGCGCCGCCGCCCCGGCATGGGCCCCCCGCGCCACATCCGGCTGGCTCCGCCGTTACGCGCTCATGGTCGGCAACGCCAGCTCTGGCGCGGCCATGCAGGGGTGATTTTTTTTCATATCATTTGAGGAGGGGGTTGTTATGGAAGAAGGTCTTGCGATTTTGCTTGGGATACTCGCGATTGCCGGTATCTTCGTTTTGCCGGTGATCACGATCTGCATCATCAACGGGTTGCGCGGCAAGGTTGATGACCTGAGCGCCGAGGTGGGGGGGCTGAGGCGGCTCCTGAATGCGGATAAAAAAACCGAGGCCCCCGCCTCAACGCCCCGCAAGGCCCCGGCCCCCGTCCCGATTGTGGAGGCCGTCGAAAGCAGTCGAATGCAATCGAGTGCGGTCGAGAAGGAGCCCCCCCCGACGCATGCCTGGTCCCCGATGGCTGGCGTTGTGCCGTTGGACGTGAAGCCGGAGTCCCCCCCATTTAAGTGGACAGACGCAACGGCTCGCGAGGACGCTCGCCCTCCACAACGTCCCGAGGACGCTCGCCCTCCACAATGTCCTCTGGAGGGCGAGCGTCCCCGCGAGCCGTCCGCGGCGCAGGCGGCGGTGCTGGGGGCCCTGTCCCGCGCGTGGAATTGGATTGTCGTGGGGGAGGAGTTCCGCAGGCCGGGGGTGGCGGCGGAGTTCGCGATCGCGACGGCGTGGCTGGTGCGGGTGGGGGTGCTGGTCATCGTGCTGGCGGGGGGGTTCCTGCTGCAGCTCTCGATTGCGAG
>WRML01000290.1 GCA_009777165.1 Kiritimatiellota bacterium | reverse complement strand
AGATGTTGTTGCGATACGCTTTTTAACCACAATAGACACAATGGAATGCACAATGGACACGATTGCCTCTTGTATCCTTTGTGTCTATTGTGAAAACCATTGTGTCCATTGTGGTGAAAAATGGAATGGTTTCCAACTGAATTAACTATAAATCACTATAAAAGCGTGCCGCAACAACATCCCGTTAGGGATGTTTCTTTCGGTAGAAGAGAACGTAAAAAAAATCATGACATCCCCTCGGGATGCCTCTTTTAGGTGCATCCCGTGCCCCATCGGTCGCACCTGCGCCGATGGGGGCCTCTTTTCCTGCGGACAAGGGGGGGAGGGCGTTTTTCTACCGAGAGATACATCCCTAACGGGATGTAAGAATGGAACACGTTTAAAGTGATTTAGCTATAATTCGCTCTACTGGCTGATGGGCGCACCTCATCGGCCGCAGGTGCGCCGGTGGAGTCTCCACAAGATGTGTCCGCCCCAAGAATCGCCATTGCCGCGCGGGTGACGGCACCGCCGGTGCCGAGGAGGCGTGTGGCGGCATGGAGGTCTTCAATGGCTTTTGCGCGTGCGGTCTCGTCCGTCAGGTATCCATAGAGCACATCCGCCGTGCGCTCCGGCGTGAAATCGTCCTGTAAAAGTTCGGGCATGACCTCGCGTCCGGCAAGGATGTTGGCGAGGCCCAGATGCTTCACGCCAGTGATAACCCGCCGCGCAACCCAATACGTCAGGCGGCTCGCGGCATAGACGAGCACGGTCGGGCAGTGAAGCATCGCGGCCTCCAGCGTGGCGGTTCCGGATGCGACGGCAGCGGTGTCCGCTTGCCGCAGGACTTCCCTCGTCTGCCCGTCAACAAAAGACAGGTACCGCAGGCGGTGCGTTGACGTTGCCGCCACGCGTTCGCCCAGGGCTCGCATCGTGGGGGTTGGGGTTGGGATGATGAACGAACACCCCCCCCCCATGCGGTTGTCGAGAAGGGCAGCGGCCGCCAGCAGGCGCGGCAGGATGCGGGTAATCTCGCTCGCGCGGCTACCCGGCAACAGCGCGATACGGTGTTTGCCCTGCCACGGCAACGGCACGGGCGGCGATGCCAAGGTCTTGGCGACCTCGTCCACGAGCGGATGCCCGATGAACTCGGTGCGGAGCGGTGTGCCGTCGAACAGCGGCGGCTCAAAGGGGAAAAAGCAAAGGAGCAGATCGAGGGATCGCGCGATCTTGGGGATGCGCCCCCGCCGCCATGCCCAGACTTGCGGGCAGACGTAGTGTACCGTGCGGAAGCCGCGGGCATGGGCGAATGCCGCCAGACGCAGGTTCATGCCGGTGTAATCAACGGTCAGCACCAGGGCGGGGGCCCACGACACGATTTCCCTTTTGAGCCGCCGCGCCATGCCGATGAAGAACGGGAGGTTGCGCAGCACGGGCGTGAGGCCGACGACCGCGGTCTGGTCGGTGTGGTAGAGGAGTTCGGCGCCTTCCGCTTTCATCATGTCGCCGCCGAACCCCCTGAAGGCGATGGGGGCGGGCGAAAGGCGACGCATCGCGCACATGAGGGATGCCGCGTGCATGTCCCCGCTCGCCTCCCCCGCACAGATGAAAACCTTAATCGCCGTGCTGTCCATGTTGACGCTTGAGCATCCGCGCGCAAACGGAATCCTGCGCTTTCAGGATACGGGAGCCTCGGGTGATCTTGCAGAGGCTGATTTTCAGTTCGTCGGCGATTTTGCGTTGCGTCAGCCCTTGGGACAGGAGCCCCAGCAGCTGCCACCGCAGCGTGACGTCGCGCAGCTCGTCGCTTGTCAACAGCTCTTGGAGGAAACGCTCCATCGCCCCTGCCGACCCGATGGAGGCCAGTGCTTCCGCAAGCGCCGTGAGCATCGGCCGGGATATCTGTTGCGTTGCACGTTTCATCCGGGTTACCGCATTGGTCCCCCTGGGATTCGTGGCACGCGTTTGGCGGCCTCTTCCGCCTCGATCTGTTTCCGCCTGTCGTCCAGTTGCATGAAGCTCATGCGGTGTTTGTAGAGGTCGGCGCACGTCGCCCCGTCGAGGAAGAAGACCCCCCCCTGGTTCAGCTTCGCCAGCAGGTCCTGCGGCGACTGCGCGTACCGCAGCGCGTTCGGCAGCACCGCGAACAGTGCCTTGGCCGTCCCGTAGGTGCCGTTGACGCGGCTGTTGCGTTCCGAGAAAAAGTAGATGTCCCCGCGCCCGAGCTCGGTCTCGTATTTCTTGCGGAGCGTGTCCAGCTTGGCCTTCAGTTCTTCCATCTGCGGTTTGGCGAGGGACGCGGACGCGCCCGTCGGCGGCGCGGAGGGCGGCGGATTTTTCTCCGGCTCCTTCTTTTTCGGGGCGGGGGCGTCGAACAGCGCGTCGATCGCATGGGCATCCTCTTTCTCCTCGTCGCCTCCGCCGAACAGGAGATCGTCCCCCCCCTGCGCCTTTTCGGGCTCGACGACCTCGAAGTCGCCGTCCGCGTCCAGCGTCTTCTCCCCCCCCCCCTCTGGCTGGGCGGCATCCACCCACGGCACGGGCTGGATGACCTGGATGCGGTTGATGAAGATCCCGTTCCCCCGGCGCGTCACCGTGTACGGCGGCGCCACATACTTACCGTCAATGAAGACGAACCCGTTCACCTGGGGGAGCCCCGGCGTGGAGCCCAGCGCCGCGACCGCTTCTGCCGAGACCTCCGGCAACGCCGCCATCCCCGTGCCCGCCACAAGCACCACCCCCATCGCAAACCCTCTTGTTTTCTTCAGCATCATCGCCTCCTTTTCCCTGAGCACACAGATGGTGCAGATCGTACAGGACTTACGCAGAGTTCGCTTTCATTTGTCGTCTCTGCGGGCATCTCAAAAAATCCGCATCCTGCGTGCCAGCCCAATCCTCCATGTATCCTGTCTAACAAAAACCCCGCTCGGCCGTATTGCAGAACCTCTGAAACCTCGTTGGTGAGGTGGGTGTCCTAGTCGGCGCCGCCCGGTCCCCGCCGTTCGGCAGGTCTCCGTCTTACGCCGCATTCAAACTCCCGAAACAAAATGAAGGTCAGAGAAATGCTGCTTATTCGCGAGCAAAGCAGGGTCAACTTCATCCATCTCGGGGGTGAGTCTCCTTTCCTTCCCCACCCCTTACCGCAAATCACCCTTCGCGCACCTCGACACGCAGGCTGTCCTTCAACGCCTGCACGATTTTCGCGAACGCCGCGTTCACCTCGGTATCGGTCAGCGTCCTGTCCGGCGACCTGAACTCCAGCGCGTACGCCAGGCTGCGCCTTCCTTTACCAAGTTTTTCAGACACGAATATATCAAAGAGATTGACGCAGGTCAACTCTTTTGGTGCGGCTTTTTGAATTGCCGCCAGGACGTCGTGATGCAGGATCGGCGCGTCGGCCACGAACGCGATGTCGCGCCGTATCGCCGGAAACTTCGGGGGGGGGGGGATCCCCCCCCCTTCCCCCCCCCCCCCCGGCAAAGCGGCGGGCCTGCACACCGCCCCCCCCCCGGTGGACGCCCCGCCCCCACGGTGGGGCAACCCCCCCCCCCCC
>WRML01000289.1 GCA_009777165.1 Kiritimatiellota bacterium | reverse complement strand
CGCTGCGGACTCCTGGCCCGTCTCCATCAGCAGCGTCACGCCGACGGCCCTCGCGGCATCCCCGAGGGCGCGCACACGGTCGTAAAATGTTCTGGCGTATGCCGCGTCCGAATGGTCAAGGAAGCCGACGTGCATCGAGAGGTACGGCACACCGAGCTCCGCCGTGATCTTCGCCGCGCGCATGAACGACGAGAGCGCGAAGTCCCATTTGTTGTCCATGGCGATACCCCCCGTCACCCGGATGGTGTCGAGGGAGGAGTAGTCCTCGTGGTCAAAGTGCAGCATGGTGGAGGTGATGGTCCATCCCTGCCGCCGTACCGCGTCCAGGTACCCCCCCCCCTCCGCGCCGAGCGCGGGCGCCAGCGCGAGGTGGATATGCTCCACCCCCTGCTCGCGCATGAACGCGCCCAGATCCTCGATACTCTTCTGAAACGACCAGCTACAGATGCCGATCGGCCATTGCCCGCATTTCTTCATGATGTGCCTTTCTCTTTGAGTAACTAGTAACTAGTAGCTAGTTGCTAGTTGCTAGTTTTTCCAATCCCGTTATTCCCCAAACTAGCCACTAGCTACTAGTTACTAGTTACTAGCTACTAGCTACTAGCTACTAGCTACTTCCCCTACAGTTTCACCGTCTTCCTGGTTTGCGTCGATTTCTTCTCCGCGTCCACGATCCGCACCGAGTCGCGCGACTGTTCGGGCGTGGTGGTGGGGGGGACCTTCTTGCCGTTGACAAGGTCGAGGAACCATTTGATCTCGTACTCGTAACCGTCGCCGGGGGGGAGCTTCGGCTCGAAGGCCCCCCCCTTCGCGGGATACACACGCAGCGGCTTCTCGCGCTTGAAGTCGAGGATGACCACCGCCTTCTCGAACGTCACATGGTACGACGCCTCGAAGCCCATCGTCGGGTTGACGCACCAGCTCCCGTCCGCCGTGACCACGGGCCCCCCGACGTCATAGATCGTGCTGATGTGCTGCATGACCCCCCCCTTGTCCCAGACGGCTGTGCTGGTGACGGACGTGGGGGGGCCGAACAGGAACTGTACCATGTCCGTGTCGTGGATGTGCAGGTCCAGCGCCACCCCCCCGCTCTTGCTTTCGTCCATGAACCAGCTGGCCCCCTTGCCCCAACCCGGGGGGGGGCTGTAGCGGCGGAATGATGCCGCCAGCACCCCCCCGTACCGCTTGCTGTCCACGAGCTTCTTCAGGAACACATACGACGGCCAGAACCGCAGGCAGTGCGCGATCATCAGGTGCGTGCCTTGGGGGGCTCCCGCCTTCGCCTTGAGCATGGCGTTGCAGTCGGCGGCGTTGAGCGCCATCGGTTTCTCGCAGACCACGTGGACCCCGAGTTTCAGCGCCTTCGACGCGAGCGGTACGTGCAGGGGGGTCGGCAACGTGATGGAGACGATGTCGGGTTTTGCCTCCGCCAGCATGACGTCGAAGTCGTCATAGAGGGCCGCCTCGCCGAAATCCGTCGAGGCATCCGCCCCGTCGAGGTTGCCGCTTGTGATCGGCGACGTGAACTGCGACGTGTCCTTGTCGCAGAGCGCGACGACGCCGGCCCCCTTCATCTTTTTCCAATTCGCATAATGCATCCGCCCCATGAACCCAAACCCGACAACCGCGACCCGTCTTTTCATCATAAACCCTTTTCCCTAAAAATGAATGATGGAATTAAGAATAACACATTTCTGGAATCAGGTATTGTATAATTCCGACAGATTTGTGTATAATGGCGACAACACTGAGAAAGGAGGATTGGAAATGCGGAAGATCATACAGCAAGCGCAATTCCTGAAGCGGATCGGCGACGTTGAGAGTTTCAAGCTGTTGCTCGACACGCTCCCTGACACGGCGTTTTTCATCAAGGACCTCAAGGGGCGCGTCATGTTGTTCAATCGCCGCTCGTGCGAGGTGTACAATGTCCACCACGAATCCGAGATTTTGGGCAAAACCGACTACGACCTTCACCCGAAATCACTCGCCGACAAATACACGCACGACGACCGTCAGGTCATGCAGACGCGCAAGCCCATCCTGAGTGCCACCGAGCTTGCGCCCAACAACTCCAACCATCTGGTGGTGTACAGTAAAGCGCCCGTGCTCGACCGCCAGAAGAAGGTCATCGGGGTTGCGGGAATCTACCGCTTTGTGGGCGACGTGAGCTACACCCCGGATTGGTACGGGCGCTTCTCGGAGGTCATCAGCTACATCCACGAAAGCTACCCGAAGGCGATCCGCCTGGACGATCTTGCGCGGCGCATGAGGGTGTCACAACGTCAACTGGAGCGGCGGTTCATCAAGATTTTCGGCATCGGGATTGTGGATTACCTTTTGCGTGTCCGTATCAACGCCGCACGCGAGCTGCTGGAGACCACCACCCGCACGGTGAGCGATATCGCCCTCGCGGTCGGCTTCTACGACCACAGCCATTTCATCCGCACCTTCAAACGGCTGCGCGGCTGTTCCCCCAAGCAGTACCGCTCACGTCACGTGACCAGCCTCGGCTAAGGCTCGGTTAGAACATTTAAAGAAATGGTGTATCCGTTGGACAGGAGTGTGGGTTTTCCAACCCGCCTTATTCTATTGGACGGACAGGAATGTCCACACTCCGTTTTGCGGATACACCATTTCTTTAAATGTTTTTCCCACCTCGTAAAAACGTTGTTGCATCCTGTGGTGTATGTGATATACTGTTGTTTTCAGGTAAGAATAAGGAGTAACCCATGAAGGCAAAATTCGGGAAGGCGAGTGTCGGGTGTTTTGTCGCGAACGTTGCGGTATTGATTACGCTTCTGACGTTTGGGTCTGGCTGAGGGAATCCCATCGCGATACCGTGTGTATTCGCAATGTTGTTGTTGACACCCCTTGGACTGCTGACTGCGTTTATCGGAGCGGTGAGGGGGGAGATTCCGAAGAAGTATTGTGTCATCGGGTTCTTCCTTAGTTTGGCGGTGTTTCTTCTTCCGATTATTACGATGTTTACGAATTTCTGATGAAAAAGGTTTTGGGAGGTCTGCTGGTCGCCGCGGTCTGTCAGGGCGAGGATGTGCGCAGCACGCTGCTGAAGGGCGTGGAGGCGATTGACAGTGGGGGGGCCCCGGGCGCGGTGCTGTGCGGGGGCGAGAACACGTTCCCGCTGGTCATGGGCAAGAGCGGGAAGTCGTTCCTGCCCGTGGCGGTCGCGGCGCAGTACGGGAAGGGCCGCGTGGTCGCGGTGGGCCACCCGTCGTTCTACGCCGAGGAGGGTTGTGCGAAGGCGGACACGCTGACGTTCATGCGCAATGCGTCGGCGTGGGTCGCGCAGGACCGCAAGACGGCGCTCGTGTTCAAGAACGCGGAGTTCGCGAACATCCTGCGGCGCATGGGCGATTTCGAGGTGGCGGAGTTCACGGACTGGAACAGGCTCACGGGGGATGCCGCGTTCCTCGTGGCGTACCCGGACAATATCCCGGAGCAGGAGGTCGAGCGCGTGAGGGCGTTCATCACGTCCGGGGGGGGGCTGCTGGCATCGGGCATCGGGTGGGGGT
>WRML01000288.1 GCA_009777165.1 Kiritimatiellota bacterium | reverse complement strand
ACCGCTGGCGCGGATTCCCCGACGACCTCACCCCCTTCGACCACCGGGTTATCCTCCCCGCCCCCTGCTGCCTCTGCGGGGAGCACTGGAGCATGTTCCACTCCGAAGACCTGAAATGGTACCTCCAATCCGTCAGCGGCCCCGTCACCGCCGTGACGCTCGACGGCAACGGCGAGCCCCAAACATTCACGCCCGGGAGCGAAATCACCGAGGCCCTTTACGTGCGCGGCGACAGCCCCAACTACGTGCCCCGGGGCTCCCGCATCATCATTAAAGCCGAGCTCGGCGACGAGTCCGTCCTCTTCACCAACGACATCACCGTCGCCAGCACCCGCATCGTGAAGAACGTCAACGACGACGTGGCGCAGAGCATAGACGCGAGGCTGGAGCTCGCCAACGGAACCTACACGGTGAAGACCGACCGGGAGAAGCTGGTCCCGTTCTACCTCCTCTCCGACGCGTTGCTCGACGGCAACTTCCACCTCACGCTCGGCGGCGAGCCCGGCGCGTTCAAGGTATGGTCGGGCGACAGCACCAACAGTACCCTCCTGCTCGAGTGCGGTCAGACCATCATCAACGGCAACCCCCACTTCTTCGCCGCCATGGACGCGGAGACGCAGGTGTGGCTGGAGGTCCTGAAGCCTGGCCCCTGCGAGATCGCCTACGGCTTCACAGGCACCGGCAACGCCGAGGGCATCAGCTTCAGCGACACGGTAAGCATCACAGCGCAATGGGAGCTTAAGGTACAGTTGATGGCGGAGAATGTGCAAGCCTACATAGATAGTATCGGATCGGGGCTTGCGGTGAATACAGATGTCAACTGGTCGCAACTTAACTTCGACAACATCATGCAGCATATTGCCGCGCTCTACAGCAACGACACGCGCGGCGCAGGCATCGAGATGACTTGGGCAATCACGTCGTTCACCATGCCTGTCACACCGTTCACATACGAGAGTAATAACGAGTCCATCCCCGACCTCTACAAGCATACCGGTACAATTGAGTACAATGGAATACATTCCTCGACAATCACGGGTGGTAGTACGTGGATTACCTTTGACCACAGGTTACATGGGGATAACGAACAGGAACACGCTACATATTTTCCAGAGAAAAGGACATCTGTTTTCATCGCGACAAACCGTAACGACACGACGTTACGGAAATACGTCAAGGTCATCCTGCCCTCGCGTACAGGGGAACGCCTACGGAATGGCCAAGTCAGGATGACGACAAGCCATCATGCGGAAACGCATTTCGATGCGACCACTGCTTTTTTCCAAGGGGCTCATATTGATGTCGTGAACATTGCGGAGGAAAACTTTGTGAATAATGGAGCGCACTATGATTGGGAAATGTTCATTGCTGTGCTGGAGTATTGTATCGCCCATGAGATTTTCCACCTCGTCGCGAAGGAGTGGCACGGTCTGCCACCAGTACCCGCCCCGCTCTGGAATCAGCCAGGACCGCTCGGCTGGCCGCCCCGCCCCTTGGATAAGATTACCATTGCCGAGGAAGAAATCTTGCAAATTGACCTGCCCACTAGGGCATCCGTTTTACCACCTAACCCATGACCACAAACCACTAAACTTGTGAAAGAAAACGCACAATGAAAAAGATGCTACTGATAACGATGTTTGGATTGTTCCAACAATTCGCATTTGCCGAAACAAATGCTTTGATAGAGGTCAAGCTCTTCAAGACATGGGTTATTCCCGATGAGCTTGCCTTCGTTAACTTATCAATTAAGAACACAGGTACAACCCCTATCCTCCTATTCGAGGATGCCGCTGATTTTAGTGCGGGTCAATTAGCCACTCGTAGGCTTGGCAAGTTCAGTTATATTGGCGGGGATAGGACATCCGGTTCGTATAGTATGCTTGCGTGGGATCACCCCTTTTTCAAGCTCCCCTCTGGAGAGACGCATGTGTACGTGGGGCGGAAGTTCCTTTTGTATCCACCGTTTTCCAGAGAACAATTTGTGGTCTCTGTTTATCTTAACAATGGTTTTTGGCTGAATTCCGAACCGATGACCGTCAACGATGTTACTCCAGATTCAGAAGAGAAATTAGCGACGATTAACGATGGCAGAAACCTAGATAAACCGAGCGACCTATTGGCTGTCACCTACAAGAATGAACGGTGGTTATACATACGGATTAATCCAAATTCACGATATCCAGGCTCTATAGGTAATTGTGTTCCAATCTGCCCTATCAGCCTTACCAATAAAATCCGTATCGAACCACACGATGGCAAAAGACTCCACAAAATTTGGGATGGCGATAAGTCTATGATTTATGAGATGGGGTCAAGTCTCATTCTCGAAGGCCCTGACGAGAATGACGTGTTCGGCAAGTGGACGCGCGAGCGGAAGCAACAGGCGGAGGCGGACAACGCCGAAGTGCGCAGGAAGAAAGCGGAGGTGCCATGAAGAAACGTTACACGATAATCACAATGCTTGCTGGCATTGCACCGTTGTTATTCGCAGACACCAACGCCCTTATAGAGGTCAAGGTCTTCAAAGACTGGATTATTGATGGAGAATGTAATTTCGGAAACTTTGTAATCAAGAACACAGGGACAGACCCGCTCCCGCTTGCCAAAAGAGCCCTCGATTTTGAGAGTGGGCAGTTGACGATATTTGCTTCCGAACACGAATCTTTGCAAGAACGTGAAGGATGGTTTAAGGGGATGGGCGGTGGGCTTTTCCTACTTCCGTCTGAAGAGACACACGTGTACGAAGGACGTACATTTTTCATAGAAAACCGTGATGGAAAATTGTACTTCAAAATGCCAGTCTACTTTGGCAATGGGGTATGGATAGACTCTGAACCAGTGACATTCAACAGGGTAGTTCCTGATTCCGTGGAGCCGGTGGTGACACTCACCGATATCAATGGTTCGCACGATTTATTTGCTGTCACCTACAAGAGCGAGCGCTGGTTATACAAAAAGAGCGTTACGTCTAATAACCGTTACCCTGTCTGTCCACTTAGTCTAACGAACAAAATCCGTGTCGAACCGCACGATGGCACGAGGCTCTATAAAATTTGGGATGGCGACAAATCCATGATTCTTCAAAAGGGGACAAGTCTCATCCTCGAAGGCCCCGACGAGAATAATGTGTTTGGCAAATGGACGCGCGAGCGGAAGCAACAAGCGGAGGCGGACAATGCCGAGGTGCGGCGGAAGAAGCAGGAGGCGCAATGAAAGAAGCCCCCTTTAGAAAGGGGGTGGCCGAAGGCCGGGGGTTTTCCCTCCTGCGGAGGGCGCATACAGACAGCCCCCTTTTGAAAGGGGGTGGCCCCGAAGGGGACGGGGGTTTGCACGTCACGCCCGACCTCGATGGCACGTTCGACTGCCCCCGCTACTGGGCCGACTGGTCGCCCCTGGACTGGTGCCCCTTCTGCGCCACATTCCACGGCCACGGGCACATCGACATGTACTGCGGCTCCGACAACTGCTTCGTCTGCGGCGCCGACACGGTCGGCGACAACACCCACACGTGGTGCGACTGGGGCGCCCACGACTGCCCCAAGGCCGACGGGCTGTGCGCCCTGCGTGACCCCGGCGGC